>CAZEFG010000029.1:0-14464 GCA_964511355.1 uncultured Iamiaceae bacterium | reverse complement strand
GGACACCACCCTCTCAAGGTGGCGGCACGGGTTCGAATCCCGTTGGGGGTACCACGCGAGAAACCCCTGGTCGCAGCGCTGCACGTGGCGCCTGACCAGGGGTTTTGTCGTTTTTGGTGCGGCAGGTTCGTGCTATTGCAGGCCGCCCTGTGTCGCCGGGAACCGGCCATTACCACCCCGTCTCGGCCCGAAAAGTGCCGATTCGTGCCAGATTGTGCCAACCAAGGGACGTCCGGCGGGGTGATCCGGGTAACTCTCAGCCGAGCCCAAGGGCTGCGCCGACATTCAGGAGGCGCTACTCGGGTCCACGAACGCATCGGCCACGACGTCCTCGGCGTGAGCGACGCTCCCGAGCGACACAGCCGCCATGCGCACGAGGCGAGCGTGTTCGGCGAGGAAGACCTGCTCGAGGCCAGGCGACCCGACGACAGCGTCGGTCTCCAGCTCTCGCACGAGATCAGGTTCCATGGCAGGTGACACTCCCGAGGTCGCTGAAACTGTTACACAGCAGGCAAAGAATCAGTGCCGGCGAAGCGAGTGAAGGATCCCGCTGCGGTGATCGCCACCCTCACGGGCGAAGCGGGCAATGACGGCCGGATCCCGCCGACGGTCACCGCGCGTCGATGCGGTGTGCCGGCTCGTGCGGCGGGGTAGGTGCGTTGCCATGGCAAGACTCCTCGCCGGTCGATACCGGATCGGTGATCAGATCGGTGCCGGCGGCAGTGCGCGCGTCCACAGGGGTATGGACGAACGTCTGGCGCGGCCGGTCGCGATCAAGATGCTCGACGCCCGAGGTGTCGCCCACACCGACCCCAATGGGCGCGAGCGCTTCATCCGTGAATCCCAGACCGCAGCGTCCTTCGTCCATCCCCACGCCGTGACGATGTTTGACGCCGGCGAAGACGACGAGACCCTCTTCATGGTGATGGAGCTGGTCGAAGGCCCGAGTTTGTCCGCCCATCTAGCCTCGCACCCTGGGCCTTTGCCCGTGGTCGACGCACTAGCTGTGACCGATCATGTGCTTGCCGCTCTCGCTGCTGCTCACGAGCAGGGCATCGTGCACCGCGACGTGAAACCGGCGAACATCCTCCTCACCGGAGACTGGGAGGCGAAGCTGGCGGACTTCGGTATCGCCCGACGATTCGACGACCTCGAAGCCGCCCTCACCGGCACGGGTCTCGTCCTCGGCACCCCCCGCTACCTCGCCCCCGAACAAGTGCAGGGCAAACCGGTCGGACCGTCTACCGACGTGTACGCCGTCGGTCTGGTTGCCTTCGAGATGCTCACTGGCGAGGTGCCGCTCGTCGGCGACACGCCCGCGGCGACCGCTGTCGCGCGTCAGACCCAGCCGGTCCCCGACCTGCGGCAGCTTCGGCCGGAGGTGCCGAAGGGTGTGGTGCGGGTCATCGAGCGTGCCCTCGCTCGCCACCCGGACACCCGATTCGCCGATGCCAGGAAGTTTCGTGAGGAGCTGCGGCGAGCGGTTGGCTACGACAGCACATCGCCGGTGCAACCCATCACCGCTCGTCTCCGCGCCGTGAGCGCTGGTACCGAAACGACCAAACTCGTGGCCAGTCGCACCGCCGTTTTGGACCGCCCACCTGCGGATACAAGCGACCAGCCTCGTGTCGCCGACTACGCCGATGGTCCGCCAACGCAGGCGATACCTGCCGTTCTGTTCGGGGGGCGGGATCGACGTCCGATGTTGGTCGGCGCTGCGGTGGTGCTACTGCTCCTCGGGTTGTTCGCCCTCTCCGAGCGCGGCAGCGATGACCTGACCGAGCTCGCCGCGGGCTCCTCGTTGGATGACGAACATGAGCTGGGAGACGAGATCGTTCCTGGGTTCTATTCGGCACCAGACCTGTGGGGTGTAGTTGCCCAGCTGGAGCGCGACCCCGAAGTAGTCGGCCCGGTCGGGGACAACCTCCTGACCGGCCTGCGGAGCCTTCTTTCCGACGATTCGCCGGAGTGGCACCGGGCGGCGGCTCAGGCTCTGCTGACCGACATCGACCAGTGGATCGCCGACGGGCACCTCCACGAGGCTGTCGCCGAGGAGCTGCGGAGTCACCTCGAACCGCTCGCCAGCGAACCACTCGTCGAACCGGCGACCCCAATCGCGCAGGCCGAACCGGCAGAACCAGTCGCCCAGGCCGAATCGGTCGAGCCGGTCAGCCAACGCAAAGGTCCGCCCGGCCACGCTCGTGACCGTGGGCCGGGGGGCAGCAACGGTCGTGGCGGCCCACCTCCCGGCCGAGGTCAACGCTGACCACGGTCTGAGACCTGGGGGCGGCGACCCGTCGTCCAGAGCCTCCCCGGTCCCTAGGCACTGGTGCTGGAGCGCTCTGGGCGCACGTTGGGGCCCGGTTTGGCGGAGTGGCCCCTACTCGGCACGCCCACCCCTGACCACGGGCAGAGGCCATGTAAGGGGGTCGAGACGAAAGGCGGATGGATACGATATACAATATTGGAATGGACACTCCTGGAACAGTGATTGAAAGGGTCGGCGTCGTCGGCTGCGGCTTGATGGGCGCTGGCATAGCCGAGGTCTGCGCGCGGCAGGGGCTCGACGTGATCGTGGTCGACGCGGGCGACGGCGCGGTAAAGGCAGGTCAGGAGCGAATCGAGACCTCACTAGCCAATGCCGTGCGCCGCGGCAAGCTCGACGCCGAGGCCCAGCAGCGCACGCTCGAGGCGGTTCGCTACTCGACCGATATCGAGGCCATGGCCGACCGCGACCTCGTCATCGAGGCGGTGACCGAGAACGAAACGGTCAAGACCGACCTCTTCAGAGCCCTGTCTGACGTGGTGGAGGACCC
The DNA here is from genome assembly GCA_964511355.1 of uncultured Iamiaceae bacterium. Taxonomy (GTDB): domain Bacteria; phylum Actinomycetota; class Acidimicrobiia; order Acidimicrobiales; family SKKL01; genus SKKL01. The sequence continues at coordinate 11,648 of CAZEFG010000029.1, read as the reverse complement.
GAATGCGATCCTCGCGTCGAACACGTCGTCGATCCCGATCATGAAGCTAGGAGTTTCCACCCGTCACCCTGAACAGGTCATCGGCCTGCACTTCTTCAACCCGGTACCGGTCCTGCCGCTCGTCGAGCTGGTGTCGTCGTTGGTGACCAGCGAGGAGACGACCCAGAGGGCGTCCCACTTCGCCGAACAGGTGCTCGACAAGCACGTGATCCGATCGCAGGACCGCGCCGGCTTCATCGTCAACGCCCTGCTGATCCCCTACCTGTTGTCGTCGATTCGAATGCTCGAGTCAGGGTTTGCGACCGCCGACGACATCGACACCGGAATGGTGCAGGGCTGCGCCCACCCGATGGGCCCCCTGGCCTTGGCCGACCTCATTGGCCTGGACACCACCATGGCGGTGGCGCAATCGCTCTACGAGGAGTTCAAAGAGCCGCTCTATGCTCCGCCACCGCTGTTGTGTCGGATGGTCGAGGCGGGATTGCTCGGACGCAAAACCGGGCGGGGATTCCACCTCTATGACAACTGAACACTCCAGCGTCAGCTGAAATCCTGAGCGCGCCGTAACGCGTCAAGGCTGCTGCGCCACCGTGCCAGCACCTCGTTGGGATCAACCAGATCGAAGGTGGGCCCCCCGGTAAGTCGGGCATAAGGGGCCCGCTCTTCGCGCAACTCCACCAGCTGAGCCCGCACGCCGAGTAAGGGTCGGGGGAGTTGGTCGAGCAGCGCGGTGCCGTCGATCTGGAGCCGGGCCAGCCACCAAGCTCCGTCGTGGACCAGGCCGAGGGATGCGCGTCGGTCCCGCTGTAGGTTCTCGCTGGTGGCGGTGGTTGGCCACAGCGCCAAGCGGGCCGAGTCGGATCCGTCGATCAGCACCTCGCCCGCGCTGAGCAGGGCCACGTGGGGCCACCCGGTGGGGCCGGTGGTGAACAGCTGCAGAGTGAGACCGATCTTGGTGTCGAGATCGTCTCCGTTGAGCAGCTCACCGATACCGGCCGGCCACCGGGCGCTTGTGGTCATACCCGCTGAGTCTTGCTCAGTCGAAGGCGGCCAGGCCGGTGAGCTCCCGGCCGATGACCAAGGTGTGGATCTCGCTGGTCCCTTCATAGGTGAGCACCGATTCGAGGTTGTTCATGTGCCGAAGGATCGGGTACTCCAGCGTGATGCCGTTGGCGCCGAGCACCGTGCGGGCCGAGCGGGCGATATCGAGGGCTGCCCGCACGTTGTTCAGCTTGCCGAACGACACATGGCTCGAATGGAGTCGACCCTGATCCTTCATGCGTCCGAGGTGCAGGGCTACGAGATCGGCCTTGTTGAGCTCGAGCGCCATCTCCACCAGCTTCTGCTGGGTCAGTTGGAACCGGGCGATCGAGCCACCGAACTGCTCCCGGTTCACTGCGTAATCGAGGGCGGTCAGGTAGCAGGTGCGGGCTGCGCCGTTGGCGCCCCACAGGATCCCGTAGCGAGCCTCGTTGAGGCACGAGAGGGGGCCACGGAGGCCCGCCACTCCCGGCAGGACGGCGTCGGCGGGGAGCCTGCAGTCGGTAAAGACGAGCTCGCTGGTGACCGAGGCCCGCAGCGAGAGTTTGCGATGGATGTCGTTGGTGGTGAAGCCAGGTGTGCCGCGCTCGACCAAGAAGCCCCGGACGCCATCCTCGGTGCGAGCCCACACCACCGCGATGTCGGCGACGCCGCCGTTGGTGATCCACATCTTTGAGCCGTTCAGGATCCAGTCGTCACCGTCGCGGCGAGCCGTGGTGCGCATGCTGGCGGGATCGCTCCCCGAGTCCGGCTCGGTGAGCCCGAAACAACCGATCGCCTCACCAGCGGCCATGGCCGGGAGCCACTGCTGCTTTTGCTCCTCGGAGCCATAGGCCCAGATGGGGAACATGGCCAACGAGCCCTGCACCGAAACGAACGAACGCACACCGCTGTCGGTGGCCTCCAACTCGCGACAGGCGATGCCGTAGGCGGTGGCGGTGGTTCCGGCACAGCCGTAACCGGTCAGGTGCATTCCCAGCAGTCCGAGATTGCCGAACTCCTTGGCCAGCTCAACGGGGAACGTCCCGCTCTCGTACCACTCGGCGATGCCTGGTTCGACACGGTCGTCGAGCATCTTGCGCACGCTGGTGCGCATGGCGAGCTCCTCTTCCGACAACAGCGAGTCGATGTCGAGGTAGTCGGTGGCAAGCGGCGCCGGGGGTGGTGCGGTATGGGAACTCATTGGTCAGGGCCTCCACTGGGATGGATCGATCATGGGGGTGGGTCGTGACCGGCGCCCGAGCAGCCAGCCGAGGACGGCGGCCACGAGGATGACGATCAGAACCTTGGGATCTCGCAAGCCAGGCGGAACCAGAACCGACCCGAGGTCGAGAACGTCGGTGTCGTCGCCCGGCGAACTGGTGGTGGGCCGAGCCTGGGCGCGATCGGCCGCGGTGCCGGCTGCGGCTTCATCGAAGAGTGCAGAAAGGTTGACCACGAAACGGTCGAGGATCTGACGGGCGACGTCGGTGGCCATGGAGGCTCCGAACTGGGCGATCCGGCCGTTGAGGTCGACCCGGCTGACCAGCTGGACGCGGGTGGTGGATGGACCGAGCGCCTCGGCCTGGCCCTCGAGGTTGAGTTGCGCGCGTCCGTGGGCGCTTTGGCCTTCGCCGACGAGCACCACCCGGTGGTTCGCCTTGTCGATGTCCTGGTAGCGGGCCGAACCCCGGAACTGGGTGGCAAAGCTCCCCAGCTTGAGTCGGAGCAGGCCGTGGTGGGTGCCGTCGGCCTCGATGTCCTCGATGGAGGCACCCGGCAACGCGGTCGCCACGTTTTGCAGGTCGGTCAGCACCTCCCACACCGCATCCAAGGGCTGCTCGATGGTGAAATCGTGCTCCAACTGCATCGTTGCGAAGCTCCCGTCTCCTGGAACCCTGGGTTGAGCCCGGCGGGGGACCCTCTTGGTTGAGCCCGCGTTCAGAGTTCTTGTCTTCTTCGAACGATAATGTATACTTGATCCAACTCGGAGGGCAACTTATGAAAAGTGCCCTCACCGCCCTACCTCCGCGCGATCGTATCCAATTTGGGGGTAGCCAAGGCCCAAGGAGATGCTTCGTGGTCAGCAAGGGTGTCGGCCTGTTCCCCACCGAAAGTCCGCAGCGGATGCGTGAACTGACGCATCTCGCCGAGTCCCTCGGTTACGACAACGTGTGGTTCGGCGACTCACAGAACATCTGGCGTGAGGCCTACGTCACCATGGGCGCTGCCGCTGTCGGCACCGAACGGGTCGTGTTCGGCACTGGTGTGACCAACTCGATCACAAGGCATCCTTCGGTCCTGGCGTCCACCTGGGCGACCCTCTCCGAACTGACCGGTGGGCGGGTGATCCTCGGCATCGGGACGGGCGACTCTTCGCTGCGGACCATGGGCCTCAAGCCCATGAAGCTGGCCGAACTCGAAGCTGGCGTGGCCGATCTGCGGGCCCTGCTGCGCGGCGAAAAGGTGGCCGAGCCCAGCAGCGGCGCCGAATACCACCTCAACTACGTGAACGAGCCACTCGACGTTCCTATCTACATCGCGGCATCGGCGCCGAAGATCCTGGAACTTTCGGGTCGGATCGCCGATGGCGTCGTCCTTCTCGTCGGTACCGACGTGTCGTTCATCGAAGGGGCACGCCGCCAGATCGAAAAGGGCGCCCAGGCCGCCGGCCGCAGCATCGACGACATCAAGATCGTGCTGTGGACCCCAACCGCCATCGAAGAAGACTCGGTTGCGGCGCGCGATCTGGTCCGGGCCCACGTGGCCCGGGTGGTCATCCGCCCCTTGCCCGGTGAGGTGCCGCCCGCCCAGATGGAAGCCATCGAGAGGGTCCGGGAGAGCTACGACTACTACAAGCACATGGATACCGAGGCGGGCCACGGTGACCTGGTGAGCGACGACCTGGTTGACTTGTTCGCCCTCGCTGGTAACCAGGAAGAGTGCCAAGCCCGTCTGCGTCAGATCGAGTCCCTCGTCGACCAGGTGTCGATCGTCCCCTTCACCGCCCCGGGTGGCGATCGAGGGGCAACCATGCGGCGCTTTGCCGAGATCGCCTGATGGCCGGTGGCTGAGATCCGCCGAGTTGTCGTAGGCATCTCGGGTGCCAGCGGCGCGATCTATGGAATTCGCATGCTCCAGAAGCTGGCTGAGATGCCCGGCGTCGAGAGCCACCTGGTCACATCCCGGGCGGGGATGCTGACCATCGCCGCCGAGACCGATCACACCACTAGCGAGGTGGCGGCGATGGCCGACGTGGCCCACTCTCCGTCGGATGTGGGTGCCACCATCGCTTCCGGATCGTTTCGCACCCACGGCATGGTGATAGCGCCGTGTTCCATGAGAACTCTCGGGGCCATCGCCAACTCGATGGCCGACAACCTTTTGACCAGAGCCGCCGACGTGACACTGAAAGAAGGTCGGCCCCTCGTGCTCATGGTGCGCGAATCGCCGCTGCATCCGGGGCACCTACGACTCATGAGCCTTGCCGCCGAAGCCGGTGCGGTGATCGCCCCACCCGTGCCGGCCTTCTACCACCGGCCCACCACCCTCGACGAGATCATCGACCACTCGGTGGCGCGGGCGCTCGACCGCCTGGGAATCACCGGCACTGGAACCCGTGAGTGGGCGGGCTTACGGGACCGCGGGCCAGAGCCATGACCCTCGCCCTCAACGCTTCGACCGGAGGTTGGTATGGAAGTTGAGTTCGTGCTGAACGGCGCGCCCAAGACCATGAGGTGCGCCGACAACGAATTACTCATCGACGCGATCCGTGAGCAACTCGGCCTCACCGGGACCAAGCGATCGTGCGACATGGAGGTCTGCGGTGCCTGCTCGGTGCTCGTCGACGGCCTGTCGGTCAGCTCCTGCACGACCCTGGCGGCCGAGGTCGACGGCAAGGAACTGGTGACCATCGAAGGGCTGGCCGACGGCGACCAGCTCAACCCGGTGCAGCAAGCCTTCGTCGACCATGCCGCGGTGCAGTGTGGGTTCTGCACCCCAGGGATGGTCATCAGCGTCCAGGCCCTGGCCATGGATCACCCCGAAGCCGACGACGAGACCATTCGCGAGTACCTCTCGGGAACGATCTGCCGGTGTACCGGCTATGTCCGGATCATCGACGCAGCCCGGCAGGCGATTCGGGGTGAGTGAGATGCGGGTTGCGGGGCAAAGCGAGACCCGTCTCGACATCGCCGACAAGGTCACCGGCGCTGCTCGCTTCACCACCGACGAGGTCGTGCCTGGGATGGCACACGCCGCGCTGGTTCGCTCGACGGTGGCGCACGGAACGCTTCGCGGAGTCGACACCTCGGCCGCCCTGGCCGCACCGGGAGTCATATGCGTGGTCACCATGGCGGACTTCCCCGACGTCGATCCGTTCTACGGCGAGTGGGTCCGCGACCAGCCCTTCCTGGCCCGCGACCGTGTCCGCTACATCGGTGAGCCCATCGCCGGTGTGGTCGCCGAAACCGAGGAGCAGGCCCACGCCGCCGCCGCCCTGGTCGTACCCGACATCGAGCCGCTGACCGTCATGGGCACCGCGGCCGAGGCCATGGATGCGGCCGCCATCGCCATCCATCCGGATCGCCCGAGCGAAGACCCCGACCTGCCCAACGTCTGTTACCGCTCGCAGTTCGAGTACGGCGACGTCGATACCGCGCTGGCCGAAGCCGCGTTCGTCCACGAAGCCACCTACACGTTTCCAGCCGCCTATCACTACGCCATGGAGCCCCACGCCTGCCTGGCGAACTGGGGCCCCGACGGGCTCGACATGCTGAGCGGAACCCAGCAACCGTTCAAGGTGAGGGGCGACCTGTCTCGGATCTTCGGTGTGCCGATGGGTCGGATCCGGGTGCGGGCGCCCTACGTCGGCGGCGGCTACGGCTCAAAGGGCCAGAGCAAGTACGAACCAGTCACCGCGGCTTTGGCTCTGGTGGCCAAGCGCCCCGTTCGCCTGGTCAACTCGATCGCTGAGTCGTTCCACACGGTCTCGCGTCACCACGCCGTGATCCACATGAGGACCGGGGTCGACAAGGACGGCAACCTCATCGCCCGCGACACCCGGATCATCTACGACACTGGGGGCTACGCCGACAAGGGGCCACGGGTATCGCGCAAGGGCGCGTACCGGGCGGCCGGGCCCTACCGCATCGCCAACATCCGATCGGTCGGGATCAGCGTGTACAGCAACCGCGTCCCGGCCGGTGCATTCCGCGGCTTCTCCACCCCCCAGGTCGTGTGGGCAGGCGAGTCGGCCATCGACGAGATCGCCCACCACCTCGGTGTCGACCCCCTCGAGTACCGGCGCAAGCATCTGAAGCGTCGGGGCGAGCCGTTTCTGGGTGACGACGCGCCTCTCGATGCCGACCTGGCCGAGGGTGTAACGCTGGCAGCATCGACCTTGGGCTGGAACGAACCTGCTCCCGCCGGACGAGGGCGAGGTGTGGCCTGCGGGGTCAAGGACGGTGGCGGCGGCGCCGCCCGCTCAGAGGCCGAAGTTCGCTTGCATCCCGACGGTTCGGTGGAGGTCCTCGCGGCGACCAGCGAACTCGGACAGGGTGCTCAGACCGTCATGGGTCAGATCGCCTCCGAGGTCCTCGGCTGCCAGATGGCCGACGTCCAGGTGCGCCTCTCCGACACTGCGGTAACCCCCTTCGACAGGGGCACCAACGCGAGTCGTTCCACCATCGGCGTCGGAGCCGCGGTCGAACGGGCCGCCGCTGCGGTGCGCCAACAGCTCTGTGATGCGGCCGAGGAGGTGCTGGGTACCTCCGAAGGGCTCATGCTCGACGGACGCGATGTCGTGGTGGGCGAACACCGACAACCGCTGATCGAGTTGGTCGGCGCCAGCCGCAAGCTGCCACCCGAGGAACTCGGCGCCTACTCGGCCGTTGGAGTGAGCGGAAACCCATCGGGCAGCGGACCCCTCGGGGCGGCCGCCGCGTTCTACGAGGTGGGGCACTCGGCGGCCGAAGTCGAGGTCGACCCCGACACCGGCCGCGTCCACATCACCCGATTCGTTTCGGCGGCTGACGTCGGCTTCGCCATCAACCCCTCCACCTGCGAGGGCCAGGACGAAGGTGCGACCGTCATGGGGTTGGGCCACACGATGATGGAGGAACTCGATTTCGTCGACGGCGAGCTCATGAACGCTTCGTTGGTCGACTATCGGGTACCGCGTGTGGAAGATCTGCCCGACGAGTTCCACAGCATCTTGATCGAGAACCGTGATGGGCCCGGCCCGTTCGGCTCCAAGGGGGCCGGCGAAGGAGGGCTGCTGGCCGTAGCGCCGGCAGTGGCCAACGCCGTGGCTGACGCCACCGGTGTTCGAATCCGCGACCTGCCCCTCACCCCCGAGCGGGTGTGGCGTGCCCTGCGGGATCAGGCTCAGGAGGGCCGAGACCAATGAGACTGCCGCCGTTCACCCTGCATCGCCCTCGCCACCTGGACGAGCTCTTCGACCTGATGGATCGTTACGACGAGGACGCCGCCATCTACATGGGCGGCACCGAACTGCTGCTGCTGATGAAGCTCGGGTTCGCCGAGCCGGGCCACCTGCTCGACGCCAAGGGAATAGGCGAACTGCACGACCTGCAGGTGGGCAAGGACCTGGTCAGCGTCGGTGCCGGCGTGACGCACCGTCGCCTAGAACGCAACCAAGACCTGCGCCGCGCCTTGCCTGCCTTTGTCGACCTCGAACGGCGCATCGCCAATGTGAGGGTCCGCAACGCCGGGACCCTCGGCGGCAACCTGTGCTTCGCCGAGCCGCACTCGGATCCCGCCACTCTGCTCACCGCGCTTGGCGCCGAAGTAGAGCTGGCCGGGGCCACCGGGCGTCGTCGAGTTGCCATGTCCGACTTCATACTGGGTGCGCTGTCCACCGCGCTGGAGCCGGGTGAAATCCTCACCAGGATCCTGGTGCCGGTGCCCGGCCCCGAGACCGTGGTTGGCTACGAGCGCATCGTTTTCACCGAACGGCCCGCTGTGACCGTGGCCATGGTCAAGGGTCCACAAGGCTCGCAGGTTGTCGTCGGTGCGGTAGGTCCCCGTCCAATGAGCATCCCGGGCGCCGCCGCGCGCCTCACCGATGGCGATATCGACGGGGCGGTGGCGGAAACGGCCCAAGCCGTGGCCGACGCAGACACCGAGGAGGGCGCCGACTACCGAGCGCACCTGGCTGGGGTGTTGTTGCAGCGGGCATGGACTGGCGCCATGGGAGTCGCGGTCCCAACTCCATAGAGCGTCCGCCGTGCGCGCCTGCGCCGGCCGAACCCGAAGGTGAGGAACATGGCAACACCGCCCGATCTCGCATCATTGATGGCCCGGGTAGAACAGCACTTGGACCAGCGAGAGTTGACCCAGATGTGTCTCGACCTGGGCAATATCGAGAGTCCTTTCGGCGGGGAAGGGGAGGCCGGTCAGTACGTATACGACTGGTTGGCCGACCACGACTTCGCTCCCCGCAAGGTGGGGATGATCGAAGAGCGCTTCAATGTCGTGGGGACTCTCCCCGGCGAGGATGGGCCGTCGTTGCTGTTCAACAGCCATCTCGACACCGGCCGCCGCCGGGGTGACAACTGGGTGCTGCGCGACCCGGACAAGGACTTCTATCACCGTGCCTGGGTCGAGGACGGCATCATCGTCGGCGACGGGGTCATCAACGACAAGGGGCCATTGGCCGCGTTTGCCCTGGCAGTGCGAGCGATCCGCGACGCCGGCATCCGCCTGCGGGGGGACGTCTACCTCTCGGGTGTCTGCGGTGAGATCGGCCAGGAGCCGGTCGATGAATTCCAGGGCCTCGAGTACGCAAGCAAGGACATAGGGGCGCACTTCCTGGCCAACCACGGACCGGTCGTTCCCGACCGAGTCCTCGTCGCCGAGGCGACTTCCCGCAAGCTGGTCGGCCTCGAAGCCGGGAAGCTCCACGTGAAGGTGGTGGCCTACGGCCATGAGGTCTATACCCCCTACCTCGGCGACAACCGTTACGAACTCAACGCCATCACCCGGCTCTACGAAGCCATCTCCCTGCTGCAGGACTGGATCGTCCAGTACGAGGCCGACGCCGTGTTGGAGACGCCTTATGGCACCTGCCGACCGCGGGTGAACATCGGCGCCATGCGGTCGGGTGCGCCGGTCCGCATGACCCACACCCCCGAGGTGGCGGCCGCCTATGTGGACATCCGCCTTGCTCCCGGCCAAGCCCCGGCACCGGTGCTCCGCAGTGTGCGGGCCGCGCTTGCCGGACTCGACGATGTCGAAGTCGAGCCGTTCCTCTACCGGCCGGGCCACGTGGTCCAGAACGGTGACGATCTGATCGATGGGATTCGCCAGGCTCACGAGCACGTAACGGGCGGCCCACTCGAGGCCGGGGACGGGCCCACGGCGAGCATGTGGCGCGACATCAACATCTTCAACGAGGTGGGTATCCCCGCGGTGACCTATGGCCCGACGCGGGCCAGCGTCAACAACCAGGCCGGGGTCGACGAGAACGAGATCTACCAGGTCGCGTTGATCTATGCCGCCTCGGCACTCGCGTTGTGCGAGCCCTTGGGCTGAACCGACTCCGGGGTCAGATCCACTTGCTGGGTCTGACCCCTGGTTCAGTTCTCGATCTCGAAGACGGCTTCCAGCTCGACGCAGGCCCCGCCTGGCAGGGTGGCCACGCCGAGCGCGGCGCGGGCAGGCGCCGGCGCGGCGGTGAACAACTCGCCCAAGAGTTCGGTGGCTCCGTCGATGACCTTGGGATGGTCTTCGAATCCGGGCGCGCCTACCACGTAACCCCGCAGGAAGATCACGCCGCGGACGCGGTGGAGGCCCACCGCTTGGTCAGCTGCTGCCAGAAGGTTGAGGCTGGCGTTGCGGGCGGCCCGCCGGGCGCGGTCGAGGTCGATGTCGCCACCCACCGCTCCCCGGGTGGCCGAGGCGTCGGGAGTGCGGTCGGTGTGGCCCGCGACCCACAACGTGTCGGCGTGGATCCGAGCGGGAGCGTAAGCCCCGACCGGCGTGGCCGGGGGCGGGAGTTGAAGGCCTAGAGCGGCCAGCCGCTCGAGCGCGGAACCGCCGTCACTACTTGCTGAATGCATATTTGATACTATATGCGATCTTAGACGGGCGTTGACGTGCCCAGCAGCATTGAGTACCGATAGACCGCTTACAACCGAGGTGAATACATGGCTGTTGAATTCCGTGATCTGCGGGAGTGGCTAACCGGTGTGGAGGCCCTGGGCGAAGTTGAACACGTAAAGGGCGCCAACTGGGATCTCGAGATCGGAGGCCTGGCCGCCCTCCAGGAGCGCCGCTTGGGGCAATCCGCGCTGCTCTTCGACGAGGTGCCGGACTATCCCGCCGGTTTTCGTGTCCTGACCAACACCATGATGTCGAACCGGCGTATCGCCTACACCTTCGGCGCCGACGTCGAATCCACCGGTGTGGAACTGGTCCAGTTCTGGCGTGAACTGGTGAGGGAACTCCCCTTGGTGCCGGTCAACCGGGTCGACGACGGTCCGGTCAACGAGAACATCCTTGAAGGCGACGCCATCAACCTGTTGAAGTTCCCGACCCCGCGCTGGCACGAACATGACGGCGGTCGCTACATCGGCACCGGATGCGTGGTCGTCATGCACGACCCCGACTCGGAGTGGATCAACGTGGGCACCTACCGGGTGATGGTCCACGACGAAACGACCGTCGGAATCTACATCTCACCCGGCAAGCAGGGTCGGCTCATCCGGGAGAAGTACTGGGACCAGGGCAAGCCGTGTCCGGTCGTGGTGTCGGTGGGCCAGGACCCGCTCCTCACGGCCCTCGGTGGTATCGAGATTCCCCACGGCACCAGCGAGTACGAGGTCGCCGGCGGTATCCGGGGTGAGGGCACCGACGTGATCATGAGCGATCTCACGGGTCTGCCTGTGCCGGCTCGGGCGGAGATCGTCCTCGAGGGGTTCCTGTACCCCGACGACATGCGCGAGGAGGGTCCCTTCGGCGAATGGACCGGGTACTACGCCGGAGGCCGGGCGCCGGCGCCGGTGATGCGGGTCGAGCGGATCCGCCACCGTCATGACCCGATCATCCTCGGCGCCCTGACCGGTCGTTCCCCGACCGATGCCGCGTACTACCGGGGCTTCCTGCGGGCCGCCATGATCTGGGATCAGGTCGAAGGTGCGGGTATCCCCGGTATCAAGGGCGTCTGGGTGCACGAAGCGAGCGGGGCGCGGCTGTGGGTGACGCTGGCGGTCGAGCAGATGTTCGCCGGACATGCCCAGCAGGCGGGCCTCATCGCCTCCCAGTGTCACGCCGGTGCCTACGCCAACCGGTTCGTGGTGGTCGTCGACGACGAGATCGACCCGACCAACTCAAACGATGTCATCTGGGCCATGTGCACCCGCATGAATCCCCGTACCGACATGAACGTGATCCACAACGCGTGGAGCACGCCCCTCGATCCGATGGCCTATCCCGAGGACAACCCTCGCTACAACTCACGAGTGGTCATCGACGCGTGCAAGCCCTTCCTTCGTAAGGACACGTTCCCGCACACCGTCGAGCCGAGCGCCGAACTGCAGGCCCAGTTGATCGATGCCCGGGGCGAGAAGCTCCCCGGTATCCGTCCCTGACCGAGACCGGGGAGC
>CAZEFG010000028.1:0-14789 GCA_964511355.1 uncultured Iamiaceae bacterium | reverse complement strand
TCCGATGCTGGACCAGCGGGGGGAAAGGGTGAGGAATCGTCAGGCACGAACGGAATGTACGGGGCCGAGTCGTCGGAGCCCAGCGAGATTTCGAGTCAAACTGTCGCCATGAGCTCTCGACTCACCCGGCGGACACTCATGTTGGTGATCGTGGCAGTCCTGGCCAGCTGCTCGACGACTTCGCCCGAGGCGGGCACGTCGACAACCCAAGGAAACCAAACCAAGCCGACCGACGCTGGCGTAACCGTGAGCCTCCCGGCGCCGAGATCGATCGAGGCCGAGGCAGACCAAACCCAGCTCGTCGTTTCGTTCGAGCCCGTCGAGGGAGCCGAGAGCTACCTGATCGAGCTGGGCGGCACGGGTACCGAAAGCCGGTCGATCCCGGTAGAGGTCGCCGATTGCGACGCACAGTGCTCGATCACCATGGATGCAGCCACGGTTGGGGGTGCGAGCACTGCGGCGGTGCGGGCCATGTCTGGCTCGGGACGATCCGACCCGTCCGAAACGATCGACCTGCCGAGAGTGGACATACCTGCGCCGGTAGGGAATCAGACCGTCAACAGCATCGTCGTCACCCGTCACGTCGATGGTCGCCTGGTCGTCGAGACCGTCGCCTCCGATCCCGGCTCGATCGAGGAGCGCCTGAGCACAACCATGGCTGAGCCCGACGTCGCCTCGGCGGGCGTCGAGCTGATCGGCACATGGGCCGAGACCGGCGCCGAGCCACCAACCGAGGGGCTGGGACGGTGGTACCTGAACGCCTTCGATTCCGGGACCCTTCCGGAATCGGCGGGCGAAGGCGTAGTGGTGGCAGTCATCGACTCGGGCGTCGATCTGAACCACCCCGTGTTCTCCGACGCGGCGATCGATCACGTCGGCGAACAAGTTGTGCAGAGCCATGGCACAGGCGTGGCGAGCCTGATCGCTGGCGACCCAGGCAGCCGCGTGCCTGGGATTGCTCCCAACGCCGAGGTGCGGGTCTACGACGTGTTCGATGGTGCCGAGACCTTCACCGCGGGCGATCTGGCCCGGACCATCATCCAAGCCGTCGATGACGGCGCCCAGGTCATCAACCTGAGCCTGTCCGCCCAGTGCAACAACGTGGGCCCGGTGAGCTTCTCATGCCCTCAGGGGCTCGCTGCCGCGATCGATCACGCGGAACAGAACGGCGTGGTGGTCGTGGCCTCGGCCGGGAACGACGGCGACGGGGCCGCGTGGTGCGAGGGTGGGCTGAACCCACTCGACTTCCAACCGAATGCCGATCACTGGCCGGCCAAGTACCCGAGCGTCATCGCCGTGGGAGGAATCGACCGCAACGGCGACCAGTGGGCGTGTTCTCCCGACAAGGAGTACATCGATGTCCTGGCGCCGGCTGAGGCGCTGTTGGTGGCCGCCCCCAACGGCGGTTATCGAATCGGCTCGGGCACCAGTTACGCGGCCCCCCTCGTGGCGGGTTTGGCCGCCGTGATTCTGGCTGAGCGGCCAGATCTGACGCCCTCGGAGGTAGGCGACTTGCTGCGGCGAGCCACCGACGACCGGGGCCGACTGATCCCTGGGATGGTCGTGGTGATGCTCGGCCTGAGCGGCGCCGACGGCGAGGTCGACGACTGGTTGACCGGCGCTCGCGTGGTGCCCTTTCGCGCCACCGTCGAGTACCTGTCCGGCCACCCCGCGCGTGTCCACGCCGAGGCGAACAACCACTTCCGCTTCAACACCAACATTCGCTCAATCGACACTTTCGTCCGGGTGGGCGATGCCGAGTCGGTGGGGGTCGAAGCCAACGGAGCGCTGTTCCTGCTCGACGACGGAACCGTGACCGGGTACGGGCAGCTCCGCCAGCCTCGCGCCCTCAACGGCTACGGCTCGGGTGTGGTGGGCAGCGGCATCGAATGGTTCCAGTTCACCCAGGGATTCGGTGCATCCTGCCCGTGGTCTTACCGCCATAAGCACAGTGAACGAATCAAGCCCACCTTCGAGTGGGGTTGGACCATCCCGGTCCGGATTGAGGGGCGGGTCGTCGAAGGTTCTGGCGGACCCTCGCTGGAGATCGAGTTGAGCTTCGGAGAGGAAGGAGACCAACCCAGCGAGTGGGAGCTTCCTGAGGTCGAGATCTACCGCGACGACCTCGACAGCTGCCCGGGAGAGTTGCCCGACGGCCATCACGACAATGGCCGCTACGCCGAGGTTCTGGCGCAGCGCGACGAGGCGTTCGAGGTCAGCGAGACCTACCTGGAGTTGGTGGTCGACCACAGCGGCTTGCGCGCCCAGGTGCCGCTGAAGCCGACTCGTCAAGCCACGATCGAGGACAACGTACGGGTGACCCTGGCCGTCCTTGACGCCGCCTACGGCTGAGCGGCGTCTTCGGTTGGTGTGTGCTCAGCCGCCGATCTGGCTCATCGAACGGTTGGGGCGGATGAAGACCGCTTCGCCGATGTTGTGGCCGGCCCACTTGGACCCGACCGTGGCCTCGACCAGCTCGGCCAACTCATCGTCGCTGGCGCCGGCGCGCAAGGGACCACGCAGGTCGGTGTCGGTGTGGGCGAACAGGCAGGATCGAAGTTGGCCCTCGGCGGTCAGGCGGACTCGGTCACACGACGAGCAGAACGACTGGGTGACACTGGCGATGACCCCTATCTCGCCGCCACCGTCGAGGTAGCGGAACCGCGCCGCCGGGGATGACCCTCGTTCGACGGGCTCCAGAGGGAAGACCGCGCCGATGCGCTCGATGATCTCGGCGTAGGTGACGACCTGCTCGCCGGTCCACTGGTCGGTGGCGTCGAGGGGCATGAACTCGATGAACCTCACCACCACGCCCCGCTCCCGTCCGAAGCGGGCGAAGTCGACCAGCTCGTCATCGTTGACGCCGCGCATCATGACGGCGTTGATCTTCACCGGCGACAGACCAGCGGCCACCGCAGCGTCGATACCTGCCAGCACCTGGTCGAAGCTGTCCCGCCGCGTGATCGCTTCGAAGCGGTCCGGACGCAGGGTGTCGAGTGAGATGTTGATGCGGGTCAGCCCGGCCGCGGCCAGTTCCGCCGCCATCCGGTCGAGCTTGGCCCCGTTGGTGGTGAGGGCCAGATCCACCCCCAACGACGAGAGCTGGGAGACCAGCTCGGTCAGGTGGGCCCGGATGGTGGGCTCGCCGCCGGTCAGGCGGATGCTGTCGAAGCCGTAGCGATCCACCAGGAGGCGGGCGATCCGCCCGATCTCCTCGAACGACAGCAACTCCTCGCGGGGCAGCCATTCCAGCCCCTCGGCCGGCATGCAGTAGGTGCACCGGAAGTTGCAGCGATCGGTAACCGAGATGCGCAGGTCGCGGTGCACCCGCCCGAAGCCGTCGACAAGGGGGGTGCTCACGGCCATCAGGCTATGCGACCATCAGCGTCCGGCCACCCCGGATGCGGACCGGACAGCTCGCCGAGGACGATCACGTCGACCTCGCCGCCCTCGGCGACCCCCTCGCCGTCGGGTACAACCGCCAACCCGTTGGCCGCGGCCATGGCCGCCAGCTGGTGAGATCCCTGCCCGCCCGCGCTGGCCGCGACCACATTCCCGTGGTCGTCGCGACTGAGGCGTACCCGGGCGAAGTGCGTCTTGCCGTCGGGTCGACGCGCCATGGGCTCGGCCGCCTTGGCCCGCACCACCTGGCGGCCCCAGCTTCGGTGCCCCATCATCTGGCGCAACCCAGCCCGGGCGAACAGCTCGAACGAAACCATCGACGAGACCGGGTTGCCGGGCAGGCCGAACACCGGCACGCCATTGACCGTTCCGAAGGCCAGCGGCTTGGCCGGGCGGATGGCCACCTGCATCCAATCCATGTCGCCCATCTCATCGAGGACCACCTTGACGTAGTCGAAGTCGCCCATGCTCACCCCGCCGGAGGTGACCAGCGCGTCACAGGAGGCGACCCCGCGTTCGATGGCGGCCTCGATGGCGTCGCGATCGTCGGCCACCAGTCCCAGATCGACCGCTTCACACCCCACGTCGGCGACCAAGGCCAGCAACGTCGGACGATTGCTGTCGCGGATCTGTCCGCGGCCAAGTGGGCGCGGCCCGTCGACCAGCTCGTCGCCGGTGGAGAACACCCCGACCCGGGGACGGCGGATGACCGAGACCTCGGCGTGGCCGTGGCCGGCCAGCATCCCCAGGTACCCGGGAGTGATCACCGAACCCTCCGGGACCACGACATCGCCGGGCTGTACGTCTTCGCCGACGTGGCGAACATTGGTTCCGGTTCTCACCTCGGCCTCGATGGCGACGCGGTCGCCCTCGGGTCGGGTGCGTTCGACCATGACCACCGCATCGGCCCCGGGAGGGATCGGTGCGCCGGTCATGATCCGCGCCGCTCGACCCGGCGTGACCTCTACATCGACGGCTGATCCGGCAGCGATGGTGCCGACGACGGTCAACAAGACCGGTGCATCCTCGCTGGCACCGACGGTGTCCGCGGCCACCACGGCAAAGCCGTCCATCCCCGAGTTGGCAAACGGTGGCACCGCCTCGGTGGCGACCACCGGCTCGGTCGTCACCAGCCCGATCGCCTCGTGCACTGGCACCGACACCGGCGCGAGCGGATGACAGTCGCGCAGCACCCGGGCGACGGCTTCGCCCAGGGGGATCACATCAGGCCCTCGCGCCGGGCGAAGTCGGCCACCACCGAGAGCACGTCGTGGCGCAGATCGTCCCGTTCGGCGCCAAGCTCGAGGATGGTGCGCAGGTAGTCGCGCTTGTTGCCGACGTCGTAGCGTCCACCCTCGAAGACCACCCCATTGAGGCCGGTCTCGGCCGCCAGCGAGGCCATGGCGTCGGTGAGCTGGATCTCGCCACCCTTGCCCGGCCCGGTGTCTTCGATGTGACCAAAGATCTCGGGGGTGAACACGTAACGCCCGATGACCGCCAGATCCGACGGAGCTTCCTCGACCGGGGGCTTTTCGACCAGATGGGTGACCTTGACCAGCGCATCGTGACCCTCGATGGGCTCCACAGCGGCCGAGCCGTAGAGGCTGATGTCGTCCTTGGGCACCCGCATTAGGGCGATGGTCGACACCCCGGTGGCCTCGGTGGCCTGGATCATGTCGCGCAGCAGCGGTGAAGTTGGATGCATCATGTCGTCGCCGAGCAGGACGGCAAAGGGATGCTCGCCCACGTGACGGCGAGCCATTCCCACGGCGTGGCCCAGACCGCGGGCTTCGCCCTGGCGAACCGTGTGCAGGTCGACGAGATCCGCCACCGACCGCACCACGGCCAACAGATCGTCCTTGCCGCCGGACTCCAAAACCGCTTCGAGCTCGTGGGAGCGGTCGAAGTGGTCCTCGATGGCGGTCTTGTGGGGGCTCACCACCGCCAACACATCGCTGATGCCCGCCGCCACCGCTTCCTCCACGATGTACTGGATCGCGGGGCGGTCGATGATCGGCAGCATCTCCTTGGGGACCGACTTGGCGAAGGGCAGGAACCGGGTGCCCCACCCCGCGGCGGGGATCACGGCCTTGGTTACCTTCACGACCGGCGTCTGAGTCATGGCTGCGGGCGCTCCCTGGGATTGATCTGTGATTGGATCCGGCCCGGGGCGAAGGCACCTTCCTCGCCCCGAAGCAACCGGGTGATGTTCTCATGGTGGCGGACCACGACCAGCAATGCGATCGCCGCCGCCCCTGCTATTTCCACAGACTCGTGGCCGCCAATCCACACACCGAGCGGCAGGCCGACCGACATCGCCAGCGACCCGAGCGACGCGATGCGAACCGCGGCGACCACCACGACGAAGACGACCACGAGCGCCAACGCCACCAGCGGCCACAGCACCAGGACCGCTCCGCCGGCGGTGGCCACCCCCTTTCCGCCGCGGAACCGACGGGTGATCGGAGCAACGTGGCCCAGCACCGCCGCCACCCCAGCCGCGAGGGCCAGCCGCCGATCACCCGCGACTAGCCCCAAGCCACTGGCACCGGCCCCTTTGGCCACGTCGATCACCAGCACCGTCGCCCCGGCCCGCCACCCGGCCAGCCGGTAGACGTTGGTGGCTCCCGGATTCTGGGAACCTTCGGCACGGGGATCGCGGCCCACGCGGGCGCCGACCACTGCCGCCGTTGGCAGCGTTCCGAGCAGGTAGGCCACCACGACGACTGCGACGCTGATCCAACCGATGGCCACCGCCGGAGCCTACCGACGCCCCCCTCCCCATGGGGAAGCCCACGACCCCATAGCAACGCCAGCCTCCCCAAGCCCCGCCCCACCCGCCCCACACCCAGCCCATGGGGAAGCCCACGACCACATCGCAACGCCAGCCTCCCCAAGGACGGGAGGACGCGGGACGGGAGGACGCGGGGCGGAAGGACGCGGGGCGGAAGGACGCGGGGCGGGAGGACGCGGGGCGGGTGGCGCGGGGGCGGGCGGGTGGCGGAACCGCTGGGCGGGCCGAGTATGGTTGGCAGTCGTTGTATGAGAGTGCTAGCCGTTGGAGGCGTTCGGCCGATGCCCACGTATCAGTACCGGTGCCGCGATTGCGGTGAGGATCTCGAAGTCCAGCAGTCTTTCAGTGACGACGCGCTGACCACCTGCCCTGCGTGCAGCGGATCGTTGCGCAAGGTGTTCTCGCCGGTCGGAATCAGCTTCAAGGGTTCGGGCTTCTACAAGACCGACTCGCGGGGCAGCAGTTCAGCCGCCGTACCTGCCGCCAGCTCGTCGTCTGACTCGAGCTCATCATCGGGCTCGAGTTCATCGTCAGGTTCGGACTCGTCGTCGGGCTCGTCGTCCAGCACCTCTGCGACATCGAGCAGCTAGACCGGCCCGCCGAGGATCGCGGCCAGGCTCGGGGCCGTCGCCAAGGCCCCGACTCGACCCTCGACATGGCCCCGGTCGAGCGGTAGCGTCTGGCGATCTTCCCCCTCCCGTTTCCTTCCCGGGAGGTCTTCATTGTGGGTGTTTCCCGCCCGCTACCCCCACGGCGAACGCTGGCTGCTCGCCCGCGCCGCCGCTTCATCGTTGCGCTCCGTCGCCAACCGCTGTTGTTCTGGGCCTTTGCGCTAGTGGCCGCAGCCAGCACCTACCTAGTGGTGCATTCGGCGTTGTCGACCACCGTCGAGGGGGCCGCGGCCTACGGCGATCTGGTCTCGGTGCCGGTGGCGCAGCGCGACCTCGCCTCAGGCGAACTCATAGCCGAGGGCGACATCTCGATCACCCTGCTGCCCAACGACTTGGTACCTGACGGCGCGGTCGACCTCAGCCCGGTCGGCCAATCGGTGCGCCATCCCATCGTGGCCGGCGAGGCGGTGGTCACCCAGCGGCTCGCCCCCCACGGAGCCGTCGGGGTGGCGGCCATGCTGGGCCCCGACCAACGGGCGGTCACCATCCCCGTTCCCCCGCAGGGAACACCCGTCGCTGTCGGCCAGCTCGTCGATGTCCTTGCCACGGTCGACCCCGAGTCCGCCCGCGGCCGCAACCCCACCTCGGTGGTGGCTCCGGGCGCCACCGTGGTTGCGATAAGCGACGGCGGCCTCACCGTGGCCACCTCGGTCGATGACGCCGCTCGGATCGCCACCGCTTTGTCCTACGCGGTCATCAGCGTGGCCATCGCCGGTTGAGGGGTGGCTAGCGCCAAGGGCTGGCCAGAAGGGCGAAGACGACCAAACCCGCGACCACCCGGTAGAGGACGAAGGCATCGAAGCTCCGGCTCCGGATGATGCGCAGGGTGCTCCATACCGCCGCCCAACCGGTCAGGGCCGACACCACGAAACCAACGGCGAACGGCGCCCGGAACTGGACTGGAATGCCGCCGGCATCGATCACGTCGACGGTGGCGAAGAGTCCGGCACCGGCCACCACGGGAATCACCATCAAAAACGCGAGACGGGCGGCTGCGTCGCGGGAGAATCCGACCGTGCGGGCCACGGTGATCGTCGCCCCAGACCGCGAGACGCCCGGTTGAAGGGCGAGCGCCTGGCCAAAGCCCATCAACAGGGCGTCGCGCACTCCGAACTCGGTGGCCGGACGCTGACCCGGGCGCCGGTCGGCCCACCCCAGCAGCAAGCCGAAGCCGATCAGTGCGGCCGCCACCACGGCGATGTTGTCGCCGGGCGAGCTGCTGGTGTCGACCAGCACTCCACCGATGACCCCCGCCGGCACACTCGCCACCACCAACATCCAGGCAATCCGGGCGTCGACATCGCCGGAACGGCGACGCTCGGAGTCGACGAGCACGGCGAGCCCCGCGGACGCATAGCGCAACAGGTCACGGCGGAAGTAGGCGATGGCGCCCGCCAAGGTCCCCAGGTGCACCGCGACATCGAAGGCCAACTCGAGATGGGGCTCGTCGACGAATGGCTCCCACCCGAACAGCCAGCGGGTTAGCACCAAGTGGCCGCTGGACGACACGGGGAAGAACTCGGTGAGCCCCTGAATCACGGCCAGTGCGACCGCCTGGAGAATCGGCACCGCTCAGTCTCGACTGAACGACGGGATGATCCGGGGCGACCAGGGTCGGGCCCGGTCGAAGTGGTGTCCCACGATCTCGCCCTGGGCGAGGTTGGCCATGAACTCGGTGGGACCGTCGAAGTCGGGCATCTCGACATAGACCGCCCCGAGGGCGGCGGGCACATGAGCGTCGCTGCCTGCCCCTTGGAGAAGACCATGAGCGTCGGCGTAGTCGGCGGCCTGCTGATTGAGATGCTCGAGGCTGGTCTTGCCGTTTCGGGCCTCGATTACGTCGACCAGTCCTTCGGCCACCAACTCATCGATCACGTGGGCCTTGAGGTTGGCCCGCATGGGGTCAAAGGGGTGAGGCAGGTACACCACACCGCCCTGGTCGCGGATGCGCCGGGCGGCGTCGGCGGGCGAGACGCCGAAGGGGATGCGCTCGGTGAGGAACAAGCCGATGATCTCGCCCAGCTGGGTGCGCAGTTCCTCGCCGACGACGACCCGACAAGGCAGGCGTTCGGCGAGCTCGACGGCTCCGGCGATGGCGTTGTGGTCGGTGATGCACAGCACGTCGATGCCGCTGTCGATCACCGCTTCTTCGATCTCGTCGGGGGTCGTGGTCGAGTCGCCGGACCACATGGTGTGGCTGTGCATGTCGACCCGCACCCATCCCGGTCGGAGCGGCCGAGCCAGATGGGGGTGGCGATCGACGGCCCGTTCGGGTTGAGGGTCAGATGGGTCAGCCACGGTCAAGAGATCCTAGGCAGGGCCTCGGCGGGTCAGCGGCCACCGAGGGAGACGTCGGCCAGCACCAGGCTGGTCATTCCGGTGCCGCCGGGCAGCCAGGTGAGATCGGCGCCCACGGCGACCACATCGAGAAGCATCCGCTGGAGTGACCCGGCGATGGTGACCTCGCGCACCGGCTCGGCGAGCGCGCCTCCTCGAATCATGCGACCCTCGGCCCCTACCGAGAAGTCACCCGACACCGGGTTGACCCCCGAGTGCAGACCGTTCATGGTGCGCAGCGCGAAACCCAACTCGATGCCGGCCAGCAATTCGTCGTGGGTGCCGGCCCCGGGTTCGGCGATCATCACCTGCACCCCTGGTGACGGCTGACTACGCGAGCCCCGCACGGCCGAAGCCGTGGATGCTCGTCCCGCCCGACGTCCGGTGAGCCCGTCGTAGAGGAACCCGCCGAGCACCCCCTTGTCGATGAGGACGTTGCGTCGGGTGGCGAGGCCTTCGCCGTCGTGGCTGTCGGCGGCCAACGACCGGGTGTCGGTGGGGTCGTCGACCAGGGTGATCAGCGGGCTGGCGATCGACTCGCCCACGCGGTCGGCGAACGGCGACCGACCCTTGAGCACGACGTCGCCGGTGAGGGTTCCGGCCACGATCCCGAGCAAGGTCGCCGCCAGCCGGGGTTCGAGCAGGAGGGTGATGCGCTGCGATGGCACGGGCCTACCGCCGAGCAGTTCGGTGGCTCGTTCGACCGCCTCGGCCACCACCCGGTCGTCGTCGAGCTCGTCGGGGTTGCGAGCGGCGTCGCCCGACGATCCGGTCGCGGTGTCGTCTCCGTCGGCGGCGATGGCGCCGACCGACATCGAACACGAGGTGCCACGGGTGGAGAGCGCCAGACCAGCCGTGGACGCCAGCGCGAACTCCGAAGCGGAATCGGACCAGGCGGCGGTACGTACCGAGCGCATGCGAGGATCGCCGGCCAGTACGCGCCGTTCGAGTTCGATGGTGCGCGAGATCTTGTCGGCGTCGGCGTAATCGAGCACCTCGGGATGCCAGTGATCGATGGCGACCGCTTCGACTCCATCGGGCTCGACCAGGCCGGCGTGCTCGTCGGGGGTGGCGAAAGCGGCGTTGTCGCGGGCCTCGGCGAGCGTGTCGACCAACACATCGGGGTGGTGGCTCCCGGCGTGGGCAAAACCCTCACGCCCATCGACGATGACTCGCACACCCAAGCCGTGGGAGGTGGCCGAGGTGAACGATTCGACGTCGCCTCCGTGGACGCGGACGGTGGTGCGCCGTCCCCGGCCGACGGCCACCTCGATCGCCTCGCCGGGCTGGGCTGACTCGACCAGTCGCTCGGCGAGGGCCAGCAGATCGTCGTGCGCTTGTTCTTTCGGTGCGGCGGTTCGAGGCATGATCAGGCCGCGGTCCCGCCGATGGTGAGGCTCGTCACCCGCAGCGTTGGGGTGCCGTCGCCCACCGGGACGCCTTGGCCGTCCTTGCCGCAGGTGCCAGGGCTGCCCATCTCGAAGTCGTTGCCCAATCGGTCGATGCGGGTGAGCACCTCGGGGCCGTTGCCGATCAGGTTTCCGTCGCGGATGGGGGCGGTGATGCGGCCATCTTCGATCAGGTAGGCCTCGGTCATTCCGAAGACGAAGTCGCCGGTGGCGGTGTTGACCTGACCGCCCCCGAGCTGGGCCACGAACACCCCTCTATCGGTGCTGGCGATGATGTCGTCGGGGTCGTCGGTGCCGTTGCCGATGTAGGTGTTGGTCATCCGCACCATGGGGAGGTGCTTGTAGCTCTGGCGGCGACCGTTGCCCGAACTGGGGCGGCCCTCCTTGCGGGCCCGCAGGTGATCCCACATGTAGTCGGTGAGGACCCCGTCTTCGATCAGCACGTTGCGTTGGGCGGGTCGGCCTTCGTCGTCGATCGAGTAGGCGCCCCACTCCTCGGCCATGGTGCCGTCGTCGACGAGGGTGACTAGCGGACTGGCGACTTGTTGGCCGCGGCGCCCCGCGAACACCGACGCCTTCTTGGCCACGAGGTCGGCTTCGAGGCCATGGCCACAGGCTTCGTGAAAGAGCACTCCCCCGCCGCCTTTGCCGATCACCACGGGCATGGATCCGCTCGGAGCGGGAACGGCGGCCAGCTTGGTGATGGCGCGCCGGGCGGCCCGCTCGGCCAGGTCCTCGATGTCGTAGATGTCGAACAGCTCGAAGCCGACGGTCCGCCCGATGGATTCCCGGCCGGTCTGCATGCCGGTGTCGCCGTTGGCCACACAGGAGATGGAGAACAAGGTGCGGACCTGATCGTCGTCGGCGAGCAATCCGTCGCTGTTGGCCACCAGGATGCGACGCCGCGTGTCGCCGTAGCGGACCATGACCTGGCCGATTTCTGACCCCTGAGATCTGGCCGCTTCGTCGGCCCGCCCCAAAAGCTCGACCTTGGTGGCCTTGGCGACGTCTTCGGGCATGGTCCTGATCTCGTTGGGACGCGGTGCCTGCTGGCGGGTCAGGTCGACGACCCGAGTACCCCCGGTGCCGTCAGCGGCAGCCGCGGCGGCCGCCTCCGCTGCCTCGCGTAGTCCGGCTTCGCTGAGGTCGGAGGTGTGGGCGAAACCGGTGGTGTCGCCCCGCACGACCCGAATACCGGCTCCCCGGTCGCGCCCGGAGCTGAGGTCTTCGATCCGGCGGTCGTCGAGTACCGCTCCGGTTGAGCGACGATCCTCGGCGAACACCTCCGCGAAGTCGCCGCCGGTCCGCAGCGCGGCGCCAAGGGTGCGTTGGATCACTGCTTCGTCAATCATGCGGCCTCGTCGATCATCTGGTTGAGGCTACTGGGGGGTTCGGTGCCTGGCTCCGAGGGCAGCCAGCCGGTGCCATGGGTCACCCTGACCAAGTCCGAAGCCAAGACAGGTAGCCTTGCGGGAATGCCTCTCCGTCCCGGTAGTGCGGCCACCGTGGAACTCACGGTGACCGACGCCGATACCGCCATCAGCATCCGCTCGGGCGAGGTGCCAGTGCTCGCCACCCCCCGCCTCGTCGCCCTGTTCGAGGAGGCCGCCATGTTGGCGGTCGCCGGGCAGCTGGGCGACAACGAGACCACGGTGGGCATGCGGGTCCAGGTCGACCACCTGGCACCGACCCCGGTGGGTGGAGTCATCAGCGCCGAGGCCACCCTCGACAGGGTCGAAGGCCGCCGGCTGATCTTCAACGTGGCGGCCCACGACGCCAAGGGTCTGATCGGTGCCGGCAAGATCACCCGCGTGGTGGTCGACGTCGACCGCTTCCTCGACAAACTCTGACCCCGGCGCCCGCGCACTGACCAATGACCGGCCGCCACGTCGCCCCGATCGAGTTCGTTCTGTTCGACCTGGGCGGTGTGCTGATGGAGGTCGACGGCGTGCGCCACATGCAGAACCTGTCGGGACTCCCCACCGAAGAGGCCGTGTGGGAACGGTGGCTCACCTGCGATTGGGTGCGGGAGTTCGAACGCGGGCGGTGCGAGGTCGACGTGTTCGCAGCCGGGGTCGTCGGGCACTGGTCGTTGACGATCACCCCTGAAGAGTTCGCGGTCGGCTTCGGTCAGTGGGTCACCGGGACCTTCGCTGGTGCCCGAGAGTTGGCCGCCGAAGTTCGGGCGACGACACCCATCGGCTGCCTCAGCAACTCGAACGCCTTGCACTGGGAGGTTCAAGAGACCTGGGGGATGGACACCTGGTTCGACCACATGTTCCTGTCCCATGAGATGGGCCTGATCAAGCCCGATCCCGAGGTCTTCGACCACGTCGCCTCGGCGCTGGGCCTCGCACCCGGACAGATCTTGTTCCTCGACGACAACGCGTTGAACGTCGACGCCGCCGTCGCGCGGGGATACAACGCTCGAGTGGTCAGGGGCGTCACGGAGGCCAAGAGCGTGCTGGTGGAGGTGGGCGTACTCCTGCCCTGACCGGTCGACGAGGTCTGGCATCCTCGGGGGATGGAACAACGACTCTCGCTGGTCACGTTGGGGGTCGCCGACATCGACCGGTCTCGCCGGTTCTACGAGGGCCTGGGCTGGTCGGGGCAGTCCCCTGACGGTGAGGTCTACTTCTTCCAGGCAGGCCCCATGGTCATCGCTTTCTGGAGCCGCGAGAAGCTGGCCGCCGACAGCACCACGGCCGACGGCGGTGGCTGGGGCGGCGTGAAATCGGGGGTCAGCGGCGGGCGAGGGTGGCGGGGGGCTCGGTGTAGGTGGTGGAGCGGCGCAACACGGGGCGGCCGAGCGGCTCGGCCACTGCGGCGAACTCGGCGGGGGTCATGGCCTGGCCGTGCTCGGCCCCGGCGGCGCGGGAGATGTTCTCGTCGATGAGGGTGCCGCCCAGGTCGTTGCAGCCGGCCTGAAGTAGCTGACGCACGCCTTCGACGCCGATCTTCACCCAGCTGGCCTGAATGTTGTCGATGAGCCCCTGATAGGCGATCCGCGCCACGGCGTGGACCAACAGGACCTCGCGGAACGTCGGCCCCCGCCGGGATTTGCGCTGCAGATAGATCGGCGAGGCCATGTGGACGAAGGGCAGACCGACGAACTCGGTGAACCCGCCCGTCTCGGCCTGGAGGTCGCGGGTGACGAGGAGGTGGCGCACCCAGCTCTCGGGCGATTCGACCGCCCCGAACATCATGGTGACGTTCGATTTCAGACCGACTTCGTGGGCGGTGCGGTGGGCGAACAGCCACTCCTCGGTATTGATCTTGTCGGGGCAGAGGATCTGGCGGACAGGGTCGTCGAGAATCTCAGCCGCCGTGCCGGGAAGCGTGCGGAGCCCGGCGTCCATCAGGCGGCGCAGGTAGTCGGCGAGGGGCTCGCCCAGGCGCTTGGCCCCTTCGGTCACCTCGAGGGCGGTGAACCCGTGCACATGGATTCCGGGCACGGCCTCGGTGACGGCGCGGGTGACGTCGATGTAGTAGTCACCGTCGAAGTCGGGGTGGATTCCGCCCTGTAGGCAGACCTCGGAGGCCCCCTCGTCGGCGGCTTCGCGCACCCGGTCGGCGATGTCGTCAAGGGTGAGCAGGTACGGCGTGCCCCGCAGGTTGAGCGACAGTGGACCCTTTGAGAATCCGCAGAAGCGGCATTTGAAGGTGCACACGTTGGTGTAGTTGATGTTGCGGTTGTGCACGAAGGTGACGACGTCGCCCACGGTCTGGCGCCGCAACTCGTCGGCCACCGCCGCTACCGCCGCCACCTCACTGCCCCGGGCCCGAAACAGGGTGAGCAACTCGTCGAACCCCGTCTGCTGGCCCATCTGGACTCCGGCGAGCACCTCGGCCACCGGGCCAGCGAGCATCGGCTCGGACGGCACCAACACGGGAGCCGGGGCGGTGGCTCCCGAGTACCACGCCGTGCTGCGGTTCTCCACCTCGACGTCGGCGCCCGACCCCACGTGCAGGCGGTCGCGGGTGCGCTCGGGCAGGTGCGAGCCGGGATCGTCGCGGGCCAGGTTCTCGGCATCGGACCGGTCGAGCACGGCGAAATGCAGATCGGGGTCGAGCCACCGCTGAGGGTTGGCGGCCCATTCGGGATGGATCGCCAGCCGCGACGCCAGGACATGACCAGCCGCCTCGGTGGCCTCACGCAACCGGTCGAGCTCTGGC
>CAZEFG010000027.1:0-15070 GCA_964511355.1 uncultured Iamiaceae bacterium | reverse complement strand
GGATCGCGTCGACATAGCGAGCCTGGCCACTCGACTTGGGCCGGATGGAGCGGCCTCGTGCGGTGCGAACCACCTCGGAGGTGAGGACTCTCGACGGGCTCTCGTCGGCCCGGACCATGTCGATGGTGCGGGCCACGTTGGCCACCTCAAGCTCCTGTCCGCGCTCCAACAGGAGAACCAGCTCCTCGAACACCCGACCGATCTCGCCCGCCTGCGGGCCGACCACGGTGATCTCGTTGCCTCGGACGTGGATGGCGGCGGCATCGAAGGCGTCCTCGACCACCCGGAGCAGTTCGTCGCGTGGGCCGAGCAGCCCGGCCATGAGGTGATTGCCCGGGACGCTGATCTTCACCTGTTGGTCTGAGGTCGAGGTATCCATCGGCTGACCCGCCAGGTTACCGCCTTTGCTGCCCTATTCGAGGGAGTTCGCGCCCGTTTGCTCGAACAACCGAATTTCCTCTAGGCAAAACGGCCTACGAGGAGTAGCGTCGGCGCTTGTGGCGGACGACACGGCGCCACGCCAAGCGAGCGGACCCGGTGGCGAGCGGCGAGGCGAGGCACACAAACCGACCGGTGGATCAGCACAGCGAGCCGACGAGATGGCGCCGGCCGACGAGATGGCGCGGGTCGACGACTGGGCCGACCAGTTGCGAGTCGACGCCGCGGCGCAGGTGCGCCGGCGCGAACAGTGGTTGCGGCGCCAGGCGGCTGAGGACGCCACCGTGGCAGGAGTCCTGGTCGATCACGCCGAGCAGGACTCGACGTTGGCGATCACCACCCGGTCCGGGAATCGCCATGTCGGGCAGCTTCGTGGCGCTGGTTCGGCACTGGTGATCATCGAGGTGGTCGGGGCGCGGGTGGCGATCGAGCTCGACGGCATCGACACCTTTCAGGCGCTGCCCAACTCCAACCGGCGCTTGCTCGCTCCCATGGGCCATCGAAGCGGCGCCGAGCCGACCACCATGAGCGAGGTCCTCTCGCAGGTTGTGGACGACCGGCCCGATGTCACCCTCGTCACCCGTTCAGGCGAACAAGTAGCTGGGGAGTTGGTTGCGGTAGGCCGCGACGTACTGATGGTGCGCCCGGCCGACCGTGGAGCGCTGATCTACTTGCCGGTCGCTTCGGTGTCTGAAGCGCTGCTGCCAGCCTCGACCGGTTCGGGGTAGAGATGCTCCAGCGTGCCGGGTTGGATCTTGCAGCGGTCGATGAACTCGTCGACCTCGGCTGCCTGCAGTCGGATGACACGCCCGAAACGGTAGGCAGGAACCTGCCCTTCGTCGATGAATCGGTACAGCGTGCGGGCGGTGACCCCCAAGCGGCGAGCAGCCTCGCCGGTGGAGAGCCAACGGATCTCGTCGGTCATGGTCGCCAGCATAGGGCCTCCCTTAGTGGAATGCAGCAATCAACTCAAGAGTTGCTGAGATCCTCAGAAGTGATACAAAGGTACTGATATGGGTCGACAACAAGTACTACCACGTCGGGCTTACGCGACCGAGGATCCCCTCTCGCCGAACTTGTCGCCACAGGCTGCGCCGCCTCGTCGCCGCATCGGTTCCCGCCGAGCCTTGCCAACCGGACGGGCAATGGTCGGGGGGCTCCTGGTGGCGGGTGCGATGGTCGGTGCGGTCGCCCTGTCGCGCACCGTGGGGGCGCCCGAGACGGTCTCGGTGGTGGTCGCGTCCGGATCAATCAGTCCTTTTGACCCGCTCGGAACCGAGAACCTGCGGGTCATGCAACTCGCCATGCCCGACCAGGTCCTTGCCTCGACCTACTCCGATCCGGCCGACCTGGCGGGCACGGTCTCGAGGTCTCATCTGCAAGCTGGAGAGGTCCTGCATAAAGGCGACGTCGTCGAGTCCACCCGTTCCCAGCGCGAAGCCGCCCCCGCCCGAGAAATCTCACTCCGGATCGACGCCGACCGGGCCGTCGATGGTCGTCTCGAGACCGGAGATCGCGTCGACGTGCTGGCTACCTACGGCAACGGGGTCGATGCCCTCACCTTTGTTGTGCTGACCGATGCGCCGGTGTTGTCCGTGGCCACAATCGACAGTCGAATCGGCAGTTCGGGCGCACTGGTGCTGACCCTGGCTCTCGACGATCGCAGCGAGACTGTGGCGTTGGCTCATGCCGCCGACAACGCCGACCTCACGGTGGTGCGAACGACAACGGCAGTGCCACCAGAGGCGACCTCACCGAGCACCGCCCAGTCCAGCCCGTTCCGACCCGAAGCGAGCGACGCTGATGTCGAGTGAACGGTATGTCGTGCTGGGGCTGGCCCGGCCACGAGCAGGCTGGTTCCAGGACCTCACTCGCTGGGCCACCACCGCCGCGCTGCCGGTCGAGTTCGTCAAGTGCCTGTCGCCCGAAGAAGCGCGAGCCCGCTTGGCCAGCGGGCGCCGTTGGTCGGCATTGCTCCTCGACGCGAGCGTTCACGGAGTCGACCGCGACCTGATCGACGCGGCCCGAAGCGAGGGCTCTGCGGTCGTGGTGGTGGCCGATCCCCGGATCGACCGGCCGTGGTCCTCGATGGGTGCAGCAGCGGTTCTGAACCCGCAGTTCTCTCGCGACGAACTTCTTGCCACCCTGGCCGAGCACACCCGCCCAGTTGCTCGCGTCAGCCCCCACATCTCGTTACCCGAGATGGCGGCGCCTGCTCCCTGGCGTGGCCGGTTGGTGGCGGTCACCGGACCGGGCGGAACCGGTGCGTCAACGGTGGCGGCCATGCTGGCCCAAGGCCTCGCCGACGACGTCGGCAACCAAGGCTTGGTCGTTCTGGCCGACCTTGCCCTTCATGCCGACCAAGCCATTTTGCACGACGCCGGCGACGTAATGCCCGGGCTTCCTGAGCTGGTCGAGGCCCACCGCCTCGGCACCCCTGATTCAGACGAGATTCGAGCCCTCACCTTCGATACCGGCCCTCGCCGCTACGACCTGCTCCTTGGTCTGCGCCAACACCGCGACTGGACAACCCTTCGGCCTCGGGCGGTGGTCGCCGCCCTCCATGGGCTCCGGCGCAGCTACCAGGTCGTGGTGGCCGACATTGACTCCGATCTCGAAGGAGAACGCCAGACGGGCTCGACCGATATCGAAGACCGCAACCTCCTCACCCTCGCCACCGTCGACCAGTCCGACGCGGTCGTCGCCGTGGGTCACCCCGGGCCTGCCGGCCTCTACCGACTCGCCCGACTCATCCACGATCTGGTGGCAGAAGGTGTACCTCCCCAACGAATCCTGCCCTTGGTCAACCGTGGTCCTCGATCAGCCAAGGCCCGGTCCGAGATCAGCGAGGCGGTTTCCCGGCTGGCCGGACCCTCAGCGGTCGATGTGAGTACCCCCATCACGCTGCCCTACCGGCGCAAGGTCGAAGACACCGCCCGCCTCGGTGGCAGGTGGTCCGATAGCTCGGTTCGAACGGTCCACCGGGCCGTCACCGCCGTGCTCGACCGCGCCGTTGACCAGCGAAGTCCGGCCAGCGGCGCTCCCGAACCGATCCGCCCGGGCGAACTGGGGCACTACCACCCGAACATCGCAGAGGACACCGCATGAAGTCGCCGACCATGGCCGATCCCGGCGCCAACCCGTTGGTTGAGATCGAACAGCGCATCACCGAACGGGCCAAGGACCTCTCGATCTCGCTTGACCACGACTCAGCCCAGGAGGCCCTTCGACGGCTGGTGGCCGACGAGATCAGCCGGTGGGAGGAGGACTTTCGGCGCGGAGCCCGCACCCATCCGCTGCACAACCCCGACGAGGTTGCCGAGCGGGCGCTGCGCAACGTCGCCGGTTTCGGTCCCTTGACCCCTCTGCTCGAAGACGACGACGTCTGGGAGGTGATGATCAATGCCCCCGACGCCGTGTTCGTCAAACGACACCACGGCCTCTCGGGCTACCACGACGAGGTCTTCCACGACGACGACCACGTGCTCCGGGTGTTGACCAAGGTCCTCGACAGTTCGACCGGTGCCCACCGCAAGCTCGACCCCACCGAAGGCCTCCAGGACGCCCAACTCGACAACGGCGCTCGTCTTCACATCGTTCACGGCGACATCAGTCGCGGCGGCCACATCATGGCCAACATCCGCAAGTTCACCGGTGTTGCCTTCACCGACTTGGCCGAACTCGTCGAACGAAACACCCTCGACGCGACAGCCGCAGCATTCCTGAGGGCGTGCGTGAAGGCCAGGACGTCAATCGTCTTCGCCGGGGCCCCTGGAGCCGGCAAAACCACGTTGTTGTCGTGTTGTGCCGCCGAACTCGACCCGAGCTTGCGGGTCGTCATCGCCGAAGAGGTGTTCGAGGCCGACGTCCCGGTGGCGAACGTAGCCAGCATGCAGACCCGACCCGCCCGAGGCGACCGGCCAGCCATCGACCTGCGCCGACTCGTTGCTGGGTTCTTGCGGATGGCACCCGACATCGCGATCGTCGGCGAAGTCCGCGACCGTGAGGCACTGCCGCTCCTGCTCACCCTGTCCTCCGGCGTCAAGGGGTTCACCACCATCCACGCCGGCTCGGCCCGACAGGCGCTGACCCGCTTGCGGTTCGTGGCCCAACTCTCCGACTCCGGCCACGACCTGTCGGTATCGGCGCTCACGTCCTTGGTCACCGAGGCGGTCGATCTGGTCGTTCACAGTTCCCGCCGAACCAACGGCCCGGTCGTTACCTCGATCCTCGCCGTCGAAGATCTAACCGGACAGGCCGACCTGGGCCAGTTCACCACCACCGAGGTGTTTCGCCGGGACCCGACAACCGACCGCCTGGCCTGGACCGGCAACATTCCGGTTCGCCTCGCCCACCAGCTAGCCGACCAAGGTCTCGACGCTCGTCAACTGCTCAACCCGCAGGGCACGCCATGACCGAGCTGGCGCTCGCCGCCGCTGCGGCCTACGGCACCTTTCTCCTCTACACGGCGATCGCCTTCAAATGGAAGGGCCTGGGCCTTGGTCCCTCCATGGCGATCCGAAATCGCAAACGACGTCCATTCCGAGACTGGATGACCCAGGCTGGATTGTCCGACGTCGGCACCGGCGAGTTCTTCGGCGTTGTCCTGATCCTCGGATTGGCAGGCGGCCTCGCCGGGTTCGCCCTCTTCGGGACCTTGATTCCGGCCTCTGCGGTGGCCCTCGCCGGTGCCGCGGCGCCAGTCGCCTCCTACCGGCTCCGCCGGGAGGTCAGGCGACAGCGGTCCCAAGAGGCCTGGCCCAAGATGATCGAAGAGATCCGATTGCGCACCGGCTCCCTCGGTCGCTCCATTCCCCAAGCCTTGTTCGAGGTCGGTGCCCGGGGGCCGGTCGAACTCAGGCCCGCCTTCGAGACTGCGCATCGAGAGTGGCTCCTCACCACTGACTTCGAACGCACCGTCGCGGTGCTCAAAGAGCAGCTCGCCGACCCCACCGCCGACACGACCTGTGAGACGTTGTTGGTGGCGCACGAACTTGGCGGGGGCGACCTGGGACGCCGGCTGACCGCGTTGGCCGAGGACCGCATTCAAGATGTCCAGGGCCGCAAGGACGCCCGGGCCAAACAAGCGGGCGCCCGTCTGGCTCGTCGTTTCGTGATTGTCGTGCCAGCCGGAATGGCGCTGGTGGGATTGCAGGTGGGCGAGGGTCGGGCCGCCTATGCAACATCCACCGGCCAAGTGGTTGTGCTCACCGCCCTGGCGCTGATCGCCGCCTGTTGGTGCTGGGCGGGCCAAATAATGAGACTCCCCGAGACCGAGCGGGTGTTCCAGTGATCGACCGCTCGGTATTGCTGGTGGCTGCGGTCGGCGCGGTCGGCACCACGCTCGTCCTCAGCGAGCTGCGCCGCTTCCGCCGGGTGCCGATGCTGGAACGGCTACGGCCGTATGCACCGGCCTCCACCACGATGGGGCGCTCTCGACGCCTCTCAGCCGGATCCTTCAGCGAGGTCGTTGGCCCCTTGGCGGCTTGGATCGGTGACATTGCCTCAACGGCTCTACGCATGGACGACGACATCGCCGCCCGACTCGAGCGAATCCACTCCCCGCTCGCCGCTACCACCTTCCGCGTCCGTCAGATGGGTTCGGCCATGATGGCCGGCCTGGCCGCATGTGCGCTCGCACTCGTCGTCGGCACCCCGGCCCCGTTCACCGCTCTGCTGTTGTTCGGCGCCCCCACGCTCGCGTTCTTGGTGCACGAACAGCGGCTTGCGTCGGCTTCGGCGAAATGGCAACGGGGCGTGTTCCTCGAGCTCCCGGTGGTCACCGAACAACTGGGAATGCTGCTGTCCGCAGGGTTCTCGCTCGGGGCGGCGCTCAATCGGCTGTCCGAGCGCGGATCCGGCTGCATCAGTGCCGATCTGCGGAGGGTGTGTGCCAGGGTCCGCTACGGGGCAGCCGAGATCCAGGCGCTGCGCGAATGGGCCGAACTGGCCCGCGTCGATGGGCTCGATCGGCTGGTCTCGATCCTCGCTCTGAACCACGAGGCCGGCGACCTCGGCCGTCTGATCGCCGAAGAAGCCCGCAACATCCGACGCGACGCTCAACGAGAACTCATCGAGACCATCGAGCGCCGGGCCCAGCTCGTATGGATCCCTGTGACCGTCGCCGCTTTGCTCCCCGGGACGCTGTTCTTGGTCGTCCCCTTTCTCGAGGCCATGCGCCTTTTCACCAACCCCTAAACCCGACTCCAACGAGGAACCACCATGACCGTCATTGCCATCGTCTTCCACGCCATCGCCTCAGGACTGCGGGTGAGGGCCCTGCAGCGCAGCCTCCCGTTCGACGAACGCGGGGAAGGCGTCATCTCCACCGCCATCGCCGTGTTAATCATGGCGTTCCTCGGGGCGGCCATGTGGCTCGGATTCAGCGCCATCTGGGGTGACGCCGAAGACAACATCGGAGATCAGGTCAACCAGATCGGCCGATGAGGTTCCGAGGCGGAGACGACGGCTCCGGGCTCGTCGGCACCATCGGCGGGGTCACCGTTTTTCTAGTCCTGTTGAGCTTCGCAGTTCAGGTCCTCTTCAACGCTTATGCCACCTCGGCCATAACGGCAGCGGCCCACGACGCAGCCCACATAGCTGCGGCCGGATCCGTTGATCGCACTGATCCTGCCGCGGTAGAGGCACAGATTGGCGTCGCCGAGAGTCACGCTCGCTCAGTTCTCGGCCGCTACAGCGAACGAGTTGAATTCCAGTGGACCGTCGACGACGACCTTGTCCGCCTGACCATCACCGGGCAACATCCGCACCTGGCTGTCGACCACGTCAGCGACGTCTTCGGCCTCAATCAGATCGAGCGCACCATCGAGGTCCGGGTGGAACAACCACGATGAACAAGCGCACTGGCGGGCGCCACAAATACGACGATTCCGGCCAGATGGCTGGCATCGAGGTCATCCCGTTCGGATTCTTGACCTTGGTGGTGGGCGCCCTGTTGCTCCTCAATGCCTGGGCCGTGGTCGACGCCAAGTTGGCGGTCAGTGCCGCCGCCCGAGAAGGCGCCCGGGCCTATGTCGAATCCTCGTCGGAGGCGGAAGCCGTGACGAGCGCAGAGGTCGCGGCGCGGAGCTCGATCCATGGTCACGGACACGACGCCGAACAGCTTCAGGTCATGATCGATACCGAAGGCGGTTTCGGCCGCTGCACCCTGGTGACCATCCAAGCAACGCTCGAAGTCCACAGCGTGCATCTTCCCTTCGTGGGGGGCTTCGGACGCCGCTTCACGATCCGGTCGTCTCATCACGAGGTGGTCGATCCGTACCGTTCGGGACTCCCGGGAGAGGCCGACTGTGGATGACACGCCGACCGAGCGAGGCTCGGTCTTGATGCTGTTCCCGGCGGCCTTTCTGATCATGCTCGTCTTGGGCGCCCTCGCCATCGATGCAGGTGCCGTCTTTCTCCATCAGCGCGATCTGGCGGCCGCCGCCGGGGCTGCCGCCAATGATGCCGCGACCTTGGGACTGGATCTGGACCGCTTGCGCGATGGGGGCGAGCCTGCCCTTGACGATGACCTAGCCCGGGATGCAGTCGTGTCCTCGCTGCAGAGAAGGGGCGTGCTCGACCGTCTGGCCGAACCGCCAACGGTCGAGGTGGTGGACGACAGAACCATTGAGGTGACGCTGGTCTCCTTCGCCGATTACGTGATCTCGCCGGCCCTGCCTGGGAACCGAGGCGGTCGATTGGTGACCGTCACCGTTCGCACTGACGCCATCCTCGACTCCTAATATTGCTTCTTGTGTCATTCCATATCCTTTGGCACACTGATGCTCATGGATCACGCTCAAATACGGGTCGACCACACGGGCGACCGCCCCAGCGTCGTGAAGTCAGCATCTCCGGGCCCCGCCGCTGATCGACTCCAACGTGAGTCAACCGCGCTCGAGGCTGCGCAACATCCTGGGGTCGTCACCTTCGCGTCGTTCACCCATGACGCCCACGGGGTCGAGCTACGAACGCGGTTCTGTGGCTCGCGCACTCTCGCCAACGCTGGACACCTGCCGGTTGAGCGCATCGCCGGAATGATGGCGGCCCTCGCCACCACCGTGGCCGACCTCCACGAGTTGGGGGTCAGCCACGGTCGCCTGACTCCGGACCATGTACTCATCGCTACCGACGGTCGACCAGTTCTGTGCGGGTTGGCTGAAGCTTGCCTTAAAGCGGGTGCTTCCGAGCGCAACGAAGACGTCGCCCAACTCGGTGCTTTGGTGCGTGATCTACTCGCCCCGCACGACAACGCGGCCCCAATTCCCGACACTCGGTTGGGTCGACGGGCCACCTGGGCGGGGTATCACCGGCGGGCGCTGCTCAACTTGGCCGACCAAGCCACCGCCGATGACCCCCTGATCAGGCCGACCGCCCGGCAACTTGCCCACAACCTCCGGACCACCGTCCCCGGCGCCACCTTGCTCGATTCCCTGCCCTCAGGTTCTGGCCAAGACCTGCCCTTCGCAGATGACGATGAGCCGACCGGGGCCAGCCATGCACTACGCCGATGGACCACTGGCATGTCCCGTGGGCGGCCCGACCGCCTGACCACTCTCGGAGCCGGCGCCGCCGGGATCATCCTTGTGGCCACCGTCGGCGCGATCGTCCTGGCACCCGACGACCCGGCGGCTCAGCCCGATCCCCACTCCCGCGCCACTTCCATCCCAGAGGCCACGTCCACGACCGGCGCTACGGAAACGTCTATACCCAGCCGGCTGACCACCACGACCTCGCCGCCAACGCTCAGCAGTCCCCCGACAACTTCAACTTCAACCACCTCGCTCTCCCAGTCCGAACCAGTCCGCCACCGAGATTCGGAGGCTCTCGAGGCTGAGGGGGAGACACCCGACAGCACCCGTTCGCCGGGGTCTGGCATCGCTGAGGCGGCCGGCTGCAGCACCATCACCGGCGATAGCGATGCCGCATTGGCCTCGGGAGCACCTTGCCCGGTGACGCTCGCATTTGGGGACGGTGTCCTGACGGTGGGAGACGATCACTTCGAGCTGGGGCTGGCCGATGCCGCCGTAGCTATCGGTGACTTCGGGTGTACCGGCTCCATCCAGGCGGCGGTCCTTGACCGGGCCCGAGGCGACGTCTACGTGTTCAGCGACTGGGCTTCGTCCACCCAATCTGCCACCACCACCGCGCTCCGACGAATCGAGGCCGGGTCACGGCTGCTCGCTGAGCCAGGGACGACCGGGTGCCACCGACTGGTCGCGCTCGACACCTTCGGAATACGCCATCTGATCGACGCCGCACCAATGGAGACGCCATGATCGCCGCCCTCGTTCGCCGCATGGGCGCTCTCGCCCTTCTCATCTTGGCCGGCGCGGGACTTCAGCTCGCCGGACACCTCCTCGAACAACCTCCACTGACCGACCCCACTCGGTGGATGGAAGCCGACCCTGTGTTGTTGGCCACCACGCTGGTCGGAGGGGTCGCGATGGTCGCCTGCGCGTGGTTGGCGATGGTTACCGTCATCGAGTCGATTGCCATGGCCTTGCACCTTCACCCACTCCGCCGCATGGCGGTGGTTATGGCCCCCGCGGCCTGGCGATCGCTCGTGCTGCGGCCCGTCGCCATCGCCACCATGACGCTTCCTCCTCTGGCCATGCCGATGGTGACCGCAGCGCCCGCCATGGCCAGCACGGTGTCCGCCTCAGATATTGACCAAGACGGCGAGTTGGCGCCTCAACTCGAAATGCGACCATTCCATGCCGGCCAAGCCACACCAACCCTCACCATGCGCTATCTCGGCCCCGAGAGCGATCCGAACGATGCACCCGTCCCAGACTCGGTTCCTCCGGCTTCAGCCGGAAGCGAGACCTCGAGCGCCGAGGGCCTGCTGCGGGTGGTCGGCCCGGGCGAAAATCTCTGGGCGATCGCGACCTCGCACCTGGCCGAGGCCACCGGCTCGCCGCCATCGCCGACTGAGGTGACCAGGTACTGGCAGGCCCTGATCGAGGCCAACCGGCAGGCGTTGCCGGACCCCGACAACCCTGACCTCATCTACCAAGGTATCGAGTTGACCATGCCGTCAGTGAGCTAGTTCGGCGATAGCCAGCCCAACCTGCGAGCGTTCAGCCGCCGTTGTTGAACAGGCCCAGGCCGGCCAGTTGGGACTCGGCGTTGTCGGGGTCGATGCCAAGGATACAGGCGATGGCGCGGAGATCGTCGTTGCGGATCGTGAGCACCCGGCCGTTGAAGTCCTGGCGCTGGACCTGGATTGAGGTCAAGAACCGGCCCAACATGGCCGCCTCCGGCCCAGACAGAGCGTCGAGTCGGGTCAGATCGATCGTGAACGAAGCGCCCTTGGCGGGCTTGGGCGACACCAGATCCACCACCGAAGTGTCGGAACCACCGGCATCAGCGCGAGGGAGCAGCTGATCGACCGGCACCCCGTAGAAGTGCGCCAACCGCTGAAGCCGGGGCACCGAGATGGCCCGCTCGCCTCGCTCGTAGGCGCCGAGCACCGAAGCCTTGAACTCCTGATCGGAGGCGGACTCGACATCGTGCAGCGACATGCGCTTTTGCCGTCGTATGGTGCGGAGGCGCTCGCCCACCAACCGACCGTACTCAGAGCCATCCTCGTCGTTGTCGACAAGATCCCGGTCGGTAGTCATGCGGTCATGTTACGCACCCAAAGTGGCCGCGGCAATCACCCAGCGTGCTGATCAGCGGGGTTCATGACGGGAAGTTTGCGCGCGGAGAGCGGCATGGAGAACCCCCGCCGCCACCGCCGCCGTCTCCGCCCGCAGAACGTGGTCGGCCAGTCCGACTGCGGCGGGCACCTGCGCGCGTTCGGCCGCGGTCCAGCCTCCCTCCGGGCCGATGAGCACGACGGGACGGTCAAGGGTGGGAGACGAGCCCCCGACGTCGGCTCGGGCGACCCCCGGCCACGTCGAGGCCTCCCCCACACTGACCACGCCCTCGACCACGGGCAGGTAACACCGACGGCACTGCATGGCCGCTTCGCGGGCAACCTTGTGCAGCCGGTCGATCTGGCGGTCCGCCCGCTCCGGCACCCAGCGGACCACCGACCGCTCGGTCTCGAGAAGAACCATCTTGTCGATACCGAGCTCGGTGAGCTTCTGGACGACCCACTCGGGGCGATCACCCTTGACCGGCGCGAAGGCAATGGTCAGCTCGGGCGACCGTCGCTGTTCGACCCGTATCTCACCGACCGGTTCGAGTTCCGTTCCGAATCGACACGACCGCCACCGGCCAGCACCGTCGGAGACGGTGAGGGGATCGCCCGGACGCAGCCGCAGGACCCGTTCGAGGTGATGACGGTCGTCAGGGCCGAGCACCGGGGCTTCGAGATCGACCACAAAGGCGTGGGGACCTTCGCTGCCGTCGGGGCCACCCAGGGCGTTGAGGCCCACGACGAACTACTTGAACGCCGAGCGGATCTTGGAGAAGAAGCCCTCTTCGGCCGGAGCGACCGTCTCGCCACGATCGGCCGCGAAGCGCCGGAGCAGCTCTTCCTGATCAGCGGTGAGGTCGGTGGGCACATCGACCTCGACCTGCACCATGAGGTCGCCGCGGCCCCGCCCGTCGACACTTGGCACGCCCCGCCCCCGCAGACGGAAGACCCGCCCCGGCTGGGTTCCTCGGGGAATCACCAGATCCTCCTCGCCGTCGAGGGTGGCGAAACTCAGGTGAGCGCCGAGCGCCGCTTGGGCGACAGTGAGGCGGAGCCGGTGCACGAGGTCGTTGCCTTCACGCTCGAACCGGTCGTGGGGCAACACGTCGAGGTGGACATAGAGGTCACCGGCTCCCCCGCCACGAGCACCGACCGCTCCTCGCCCGGTCAGCCGCAGGGTGGCACCGGTGTCGACGCCGGCAGGGACATCGACCTTGTAGGTCTTCTCGACGATG
Organism: uncultured Iamiaceae bacterium; assembly: GCA_964511355.1. GTDB lineage: Bacteria > Actinomycetota > Acidimicrobiia > Acidimicrobiales > SKKL01 > SKKL01. The sequence continues at coordinate 2,746 of CAZEFG010000027.1, read as the reverse complement.
CGGCGCCCATCGCCGCCACAATCGGCGCACGGGTCGGCGATGACCTCGCCCTGGCCCTGGCAGACACCACACGGTCCGGCGGTGACCACCTGACCGAGGAGGGACTGGCGCATCCGGCGCACCTGACCGCTGCCGCCACATTCGCCACAGACGTTGGCCTGGGTCCCGGGTTTGGCTCCGGTGGCCTCACATGTCTCACAGGCCACGGCGGTGCGGACCGGTACCTCGGTCTCGGTGCCGAACACCGCCTCTTCGAAGCTGATCTGGGCGACCGCCTCCAGGTCGGGACCCCGCGATGGTCCGGCTGTTCGCATCCCGCCCCCGAAGCGGGCGCCGCCGCCCCCGCCACCGAAGAAGACGTCGAAGATGTCGGAGAACCCGCTCGCGTCGAACGGGCTTCCGCCCCCGCCGCCACTGATGCCGGCTTCGCCGTAGGCGTCATAGCGCTGACGCTTGTCGGGGTCGCTCAGCACCTCGTAGGCCCGGGCCACTTCCTTGAACCGGGCCTCAGCCTCGGGATCGGGGTTGGTGTCGGGGTGCAGCTCGCGCGCCCGACGCCGGTACGCCTTCTTAATCTCGTCGGCGGAAGCCGACCGGCTTACGCCGAGGGCCTCATAGAAGTCAGACATCAACCCTCGCTGAGTCGGTGGCCCAAGCGTTGGCTGACCACTGCCACCGCGGCCAGGGCTTGGGGGTAGTTCATGCGGGTGGGGCCGAGCACCCCGATGGTGCCCACCCCTTCGCCATCGACCGTGTAGGGGGCCACCACCAGCGAACACTCGGCCAGCGGTTCGACCCCAGTCTCCGATCCGATCGCCACGCTCAGTCCCCGGCCGAGAACGTCGCGCAACAGGGTGACAACCACAATCTGTTGTTCGAGGATGGTGAGGACCTGGCGCACCGTATCGATGGCCTGGAACGACCCCGCCATGAGCGATGTCCCGCCGACGAACACCGCGTCGGCGTCGGAAGTCTCCGAGACGAGAGCCCTCATGGCCGCGGCAACGAGCGCGTCGGTTGGCTCGGTGCCGAACACCTCGATCGGCGTCACCTCACCGAGGGGACGCCCGACCAACAGTTCGTTGAGCCGCGCCGACGCGGCGGCCAGGACCATCTCGTCGGCTTCGAAATCGAGCTCGAGGGTGTGCTTGTCGACCGCACCGTTGGACAACACCACCACAAGGAGCGCGATCTTGTCGGTCAGCCCCACCAGCTGAACCGAGCGCACCTCGGCGATCACATGAGGCGGACCAACCACCACCGCGGCCTGCTGGGTGATGTTGGACAACAAACGGCTGGTGTCGGCCAGCATCGCTTCGAGTTCGCCGTGGGCCTTGGCGAAGAACTGGTGAACCTGCTGGGTTTCGGCGCTGCCGAGGGGCCCGGGCTCGGTCAGGTTGTCGACGAAGAAGCGGTAGCCCTTGTCGGTGGGAATACGCCCGGCGCTGGTGTGGGGTTGCACCAGGTAACCCTCGGCTTCGAGGAGCGCCATCTCGTTGCGCACCGTGGCCGAGGAGACCGCAACATCGGGATCAGCGGCAATACGCCCGGAGCCGACTGGCTGGGCGGTCTCGGTGTACTCCTGCACCACCGCGCGCAGGATGGAGGCTTTGCGTTCATCGAGCATGGTTGACCCGCTGCATCAGAGTGTCGATCCGTACGTAGTCGTCGTTCTAGTGAACTGATCGGTTTGGATTCGCACTCGATGATACCGAGTGCCAACGGAACGGCCCTCTTCGCCGTCAGCGGGCGGTACAACGTAGGCCATGGCTCTCCATCGAGTTCGTGCCCCCGCAGCACCGGTCCCCCTCGACTTCGAGGCCATCCGGCGCGAGCTGGAGATCCCTGATGGGTTCTCGTCCGAAGAGCTCCAAGCGGCCGACGCAGCGGCGAGCCGTTCCGGGTTCGCCGGGGAGAGACTCGACGCCACCGCCCTGGAGCTGGTTGCGGTCGACCCGCCGGGCTCCCGAGATCTCGACCAGGCCGTCGCCATCGACAAGACCACCACTGGGTGGAGGGCCTACTACGCCATCGCCGATCTGAGCGCGTGGATCGAGCCGGGCGGGCCGCTGGACCGTGTCGCCCGGGCCCGCACCCAGACCTTCTACTCCCCGGACCTAAACCGGCCCCTGCACCCGCCTGCCCTCAACAACCAGGCGGCATCGCTGCTGCCCGACGGGGACCGGCCCGCGATCCTGTGGACCATCGATGTCGACGCCGACGGAACCACCAACGGGGTCGAGGTCCGGCGCGCCATGGTCCGAAACCGGGCACAGCTCACCTACTCCGAGGTCCAGGCCGGTTTCGACGCCGGGCAATCCGTCGCCGCGCTGCGCCACCTCCCCGAGTTGGGCGAGGCGCTCCTGGCCGATGCCCGTCGCCGCAACGCCATCGACCTCGGCCTGCCCGAACAGGAGGTCGTGCCCGACGGCAATGGGCACTGGACCATCCGCCTGCGGGCCGATCTTCCCGTCGAGGTCTGGAACGCGCAGATCTCCCTGCTGACCGGACGCGCCGCCGCCACCCTCATGCTCGATGCCGGGATCGGGCTACTGCGCACCCTCCCGGCGCCGGATCCGGAACGCTTTCCCGCCTTGCGAGCAGCCGCCCGGGGCCTGGGCATCGACTGGTCACCCGGCGAGCACCCCGGCGATGTCCTCGCCCGTCTCGATCCATCCCGTCCTCGCCACGCCGCCTTCGCCGATCTGTCGGCCGAGCTCCTGCGGGGCGCCGGGTACACCGCCAT
>CAZEFG010000026.1:0-15076 GCA_964511355.1 uncultured Iamiaceae bacterium | reverse complement strand
ACCGCCTGGACGGTGGCGGTGCGGGTGGTGGCACCGAGCAGGGCCATCTCGCCGGTGAGACCACCACGGCTGATCTCGCCGATGAGGTTGCCATCGGCCAGGCACCGGAGACGCCCGCGCACGACGAGGTAGATCGCATCGGCGTCATCGCCCTGTTCGAACAGGACCTCCCCAGCACGAAAGCTCACCCAGTCGACGAACTGGGCGATGACAGCGAGGTCATGCGGGGAGGCGCCTGACAACAGGTCGAGCGTGCCCAACAGGGTGACGGCATCGGTAGGGGCGGTGAAGGAAGCCGGGGAGGGGTCAACAGCCATCGGGGCCGCGGTTGTGGCTCCGATGCTCATTCCTTACCGTCCCCCACCGACGCCGGATCGGGGCGCATGCGGGCGAGCCCGATGCTGTAGATCGCGCAGTAGACCGTGCCGAAGACCATTACTGGCCCCACCGTGCGGATCAGTTCGGGAGTACCCATCACCAGGTGCAGCCCGACGGTCAGCGCATACGCCAACCCGCACCCGGCCAGAAGGGACCGGATTGCGCGCAGAAGCCGACTTCGGTGGTCGCCGTGGGCTGCTTCCATCGCCATGGTGATGGTGAAGGTCGACACGAAGCTGGAGATCCCCTGCGTGGCGAGTGCCTTGGCGGCAGAACCGGCACCGTGGGAGAGGTTGGCGACGAACGCCCACGTTCCGTAGAGCAGGAGCGCGCCGACCGCCAGGAGCGCGCTGCGTCGTCGGGCCCCGACGGCCGCTCCGGCCGTGGGGTCCATCCCCGTCTGGTCGGGTTCGTAACCGGGCGCGTCGGTGTTTTCTGCCGACGCGTTTCCAATCTCGACATCGCCCACCCGGCTGGTCTAACGCTTCCTTATTGCCTGGCGCATCGGGCATCTGCCCGATGCGCCAGGCAACTGGGAGGAGGACCATGGCAGCAGGTCATCCCTGTTCCGGCGTTCCTCGGTTGCCGCCGAAACCGGACGATGCGAGTGAAGGAGTGGGCGTGGGACAAGTCGCGAACGTGTCGGTCCTCTTTACCGATCTGGTGGGTTCGACGGCACTGTCGGCCTCGGTGTCGCCGGAAACGGCCGATGAGCTGCTACGGGAGCACTTCGGGGTGTTACGCAAGGCGGTGGCCGAGGCCGACGGCACCGAGGTGAAGAACCTGGGCGACGGGCTGATGGTGGTGTTCCCCACGGCCTCGGCGGCGCTGGCATGCGCGGTGGGGATGCAACAGGCGACCGACGCCGACAACCGTGGCCGTGAGCTTCCGTTCGGGTTGCGGGTGGGAGTGTCGGCGGGTGAAGCGGTCGAGGAGGAGGGCGACTTCTTCGGTGACCCGATCGTGGAAGCGGCCCGGCTGTGCGCCATGTGCGAAGCGGGGCAGGTGTTGGCCACCGACGTGGTTCGGTTGATGGCGGGGCGGCGCTCTCCGCATCGTTGCGAGCCGGTGGGGGAGCTCGAGCTCAAGGGTCTGCCGGAACCGGTGGCGACGGTAGAGGTCTTGTGGGAACCGCTCGAGGCGGTCGAGGCCATCCAGAGGGTGCCCTTGCCGAGCCGCCTGGCGGCGCGCCGGGGGATGGTGGTGGGGCGAGAGGTCGAAACGTCGATCCTGCAGCAGGCGTTCAAGCGGGCCTCGGCGGGCGATGGGCGCGAGGTGGTCGTGGTGGCCGGAGAGGCGGGGCTCGGCAAGTCCACGCTGGTCGCCGATGCCGCCCGCACCGCTTTCGATGCGGGGGCGTGTGTGCTGTTCGGCCACGCCGAGGAGGACCTCGCCACTCCCTACGGTCTGTTCGCCGAGGCGTTCGGACACCTGGTGACGCACGCGCCGCTCGACGAACTACGGGCCTACGTCGAGCGATGCGGTTCCGACCTGGCGCGGATCGTCCCGGCTCTCACCCGACGCCTGCCTGACCTCGCCGCTCCGGCGGCCAGCGAAGCCGAGAACGAGCGTTACCAACTGTTCGCTGCCGCGGTGGGGATGGTTCGCCACGTGACCGCCCGGCAACCCATCGTGCTCGTGGTCGAAGACCTCCAATGGGCCGACACCGCCAGCCTGCAGCTGTTGCGCCACCTCATCGCCGAGGATGCCGGCTTGCCCATGGTGGTACTGGCCACGTTCCGCGACACCGAGGTGAGCGCAGGTCATCCACTGGTCGACACCCTGGCCGCGCTGTGGCGCATGGACGGTGTGTCCCGGGTCGACCTGGTGGGACTCGACGACCGAGCGGTGTTGGACCTGATGGAGACGATCGCCGGCCACAGCCTCGACGAGGCCGGCGTAGGTTTGGCGCACGCTCTTTACCGCGAGACCGACGGCAACCCCTTCTTCGTATCTGAAGTGCTTCGCCATCTGGTCGAAACGGGCGCCATCTTCCAAGACGAAGCCGGGCGTTGGGTGGCCGATGCCAGCGACGGCGAGATCCGCCTTCCCGACTCGGTGCGCGAGGTGGTCGGTGCCCGGGTGGCTCGCCTCGGGCCTGACGCCGACCGTGTCCTGTCGACGGCCGCCGTCATCGGGCGCGACTTCGATCTGGAGCTGCTCTCCCGCGCCACCGAAGTCAGCCACGACGACCTACTCGACCTGCTCGAAGCAGCTGAGACCGCGGCCTTGGTGCGCGAGCCGGAAACCGTGGCGGGCAAGTTCACCTTCGCCCATGCCTTGGTACAGCGCACCCTCTACCAGGCCCTCAGCGCCAACCGCCGGGCCCGCACCCACGAACGCGTGGCCGAAGCCCTTGAGGTGATGACGGCCGGTCGACCCGACGCCCGCATCGGTGAGCTGGCCCACCACTGGGCCCAAGCCACCCGGCCGACCGATCCTCACAAGGCGGTCCATTACGCGCTGCAGGCGGGAATGGCTGCCCTCAGTGCTTTGGCCCCGACCGATGCCGTCCGCTGGTTCGCCCAGGCTCTGGAGCTGCTAGGTCCCGACGGCGACCCGCGCCAGCGGGCCGAGATCCTGGTCGGCCTGGGCGAAGCGCAACGCCAGGTCGGAAACGCCGACCACCGTGGGACGCTTCTCGAGGCGGTCCAGCTGGCGCAGGAACTGGGGGACACCCATCTGCTGGTCCGAGCCGTCCTGCGGAACTCTCGGGGCTTTCAGAGCGTCATCGGTGGGGTCGACGAAGAGCGGGTTGCCGCCATCGAATTGGCACTCCGCCTGGTGCCAACCACCCCTAGCGCCGAGCGGGCGCGCCTGCTGGCGTTGTTGGCCCTCGAGCGGATGTACGCCGCCTCGCTGCCCGAAAGGCGCGCCCTTGCCGAAGAAGCCGTAGCCACCGCTCGGGCCAGCGGTGACCGCCGCGCCTTGATCCAGATAGTGCACCAGGTCCAACACGCGATCTTGCATCCATCGACCATGGACCTTCGTCATCGATGGAGTCGAGAGGGCGTCGAGTTGCTATCCGACGACGACGACGACCTCATACGCTTCAGCCCGCACGCGAACGAGCTGGTGAACGCGTTGGAGCGGGCCGACTCCGAAGCGTCTGACCCCCACCTGGCCGAGATGAAGGCCATCGCGGCGCGCACCCCGAACGTCACGAGCAGGTGGGCAGACCTGATGCACAGTGCCTGGCTGGCGGGGCTGGCGGGCGACCTCGGCGAGTACGAACGACGATCCGAATCGGCCCTGAACTACGGCGTTGAACACAACGAGGCTGGGGCCTTCACGGTCTACGGGATGCAGCTCGCCAACATCCGGTTCCATCAGGGCCGCATCCACGAGCAGATCCCGATGATGCAACAGGTTCTGGAGGAGTCGCCGGCGATCTACGCGTACCGTGCGGCGCTCATCCTGGGCAAGGCCCGCAACGGCGAACTCGATGAAGCCCGGTCCATGCTGGAGGATGACCGCCAGGGCGGTTTCCCCATGCCTGAAGACTCCGCCTGGAGCACGGGCATGACCTGCTGGGCCGACGCTGCTTCGGTGCTGAAGGCGACCTCGGCTGCCGAGGATCTCCGGCGGCGCCTGGTTCCCTACCACGCTCAGGTGGTCATCGGCTCTGTCGTGTTCCAGGCGTCGATCGCCCACTACCTCGGACTGCTCGACCATACGCTCGGCCGCTACGACGACGCCGAAGCCTGGTTCGCCGAGTCGCTCGATCTGCACCATCGGGTCCGCTCGCCGGTGCTGGTGGCGAGCACCCGAGCGGCGTGGGCGACGATGCTGGTCGACCGCAACCGCGGCGACGACCACCACCGGGCTCGCGAGCTGGCTGCCGCGGCGCTCGCGGCCGCCGAGACCGGCGGCTACGGCTATGTGGAGCGCGACGCCCGTGCGGTGCTCGAACGCTTGGCCTAGGTAGCCCCAGCGGGGTCGTGTTCGTCGAGGAACCCGGAACGGAACGCCCACGCTGTGGCCTCGCTGCGACCGCGGACCCCGAGCGCACGGTAGATGGCGGTGGTGTGGTGCATCACCGTCTTGGCTGAGATCCCGAGCTCGGCGGCGATGTCTTTGTTGCTGCGGCCGTTGGCCAGCAGGCGCAGGACCTCGCCCTGCCGCCCGGTCAGGTGGGTCACCCCGGTGGGCGATACGGGCACCCTCGCCGACACGGCAGAGGTGTTCCTCGGCGGGTCCTCGGGAGGGCCCAAGGCCGAGAGCTCGCGCACCGCGTCGAGGGCGATCTCGACTGCTTCGGGCCAAGGTGTGGTCTCGCCGCGAACTGCCTCGGCTTCGAAGGCATCGTCGCCGATGGCCGCCCGAACCTCGTCGAACTGGGCGGCTGACCGGGCCCGGCTCGCGGTTGAGTCGTAGGCGTCGAGGAACCCCGCCATCGGGCGCAGGACCCCTTCGAGCCGGGCGGCGGTCACACCGTCGCCGGCGAGGGCCAGAGTCGAGGCCGCGACCGAGAGTTGGAAGGCCACAAAGGGGGAGCCGGGCATCGCCCGCGCCCGCAGCAAGGTCTTCTCTGACCAATCCAGCGCCCGTCGAAGGTCACCGGCCTGGACGGCTTCGGTGACCAGACGGGCCTCGAGGATCGCCTCGTAAAGGGGTTGACCGGCGCGGTTGGCCAGCCCAAGGGCCTCTTCGTTGGTGGGAACCTGCGCCCCCAGCTCGGGGCGGGACTGCACGATCGGCGCCAGTAGGAGCGTGGTGCGGACCAACGCCCCGGGGTCGCCGGTGGCATGAGCGTCGGCGAGGGCGGCGCGGCCCAGCTCCACGGCACGATCTACGTCGCCTTGTTGCAGGGCGAACATCCCCGCCCAGACTCGGATGACCCCGAGCCACCGGTGGTTCTCCGGCCGCGACGCAAGCTCCATCCCTAGCTCGGCGGCCCGAGAGGCGGCGTCGGCATCGTTGGTGATCGGCCGTACGAGCATCCAGATGGTCGCCACGAACAGGCGGGTGCCGTCGTCGCCGACCTCTTCGCCGATGGCGTCGGCCCGCCGCAACCGGTCGAGGAGCTCGGTCTTGGAGCGGATCGACGAGTGCCGCAGGCCGACCATCGCTGACCGGGCGAGGGTCCTGGCGTGACGCACCGGGTCGACGTCGCTCCGTTCGGCCGCGGCCAGGCATCGTTCGAGCAGCTCCTCGTGGACCCGGTGGTAGCCGTGGTTGTCCCATCGGTCGGCGAGGACCCGGACGATGTCGAGGGCGTCGTCGATGTGGCCGTCGTCGAGCGCGACCTGCAGGGCAGCCAGGAGGCCGTCGCCAGCTGAGGTGAGGGTGAGGACTCCCACGTAGGTCTCGGACTCGATGCCGTCGGCCGCTCGGCTGGCCTGCAGCGCCCAACCGGACACGAACCGTCGTCGGACGGCGGCCAGCATCCCCGACGCATCAGCCCGCGCCAACGCATGCTCGCGGATCGAGCCCGCCACGGAGTAGCAGTTCGGGTCAGGTCTTGGGGTGCGGTCGACCAGGTGGAGGTCGACCAAGGCGCTGAGGTGATCAAGGGCCGTGGCGGCGGATTCTTCGGACGCGGCGAGGACCATTTCGACCGAGAAGCCACCGGCCCCGATCGAGACGATCGCGAGGAGGCGCTGTTGGGCCTCGGGCAGGAGGTCGTAGGTCCAGGCGATCGACGCGGCCAGGTCGTGGTGTCGTTCGGGTTCGTCGCCGCGTGGGCGCGACAGCACGCCGATTCCGACCTGGTCGAGGCAAGCGAGGATGTCGAAGGGGCGGAGCGTCGCCGCTCGCGCTCCCGCCAGGCCGATGGCCAGCGGCAACCCTTCGAGGCGACGGCACAGATCGACGACGGCGGGCATCTCGTCGGGGTGCAGTTCGAAGTCGGCCACGGCGGAGCGGGCTGCGGCGAGGTAGGTGGCCACCGCGGGCTGGGCCTCGGAGATCGTCACCGGCCCGGCCCCGCGTTCGAGGGTGGGCACAGGTAGCGGTTCGATGCTGACCACCTGCTCGCAGCCGAGGTGAAGGGGGGCCTGGCTGGTGGCGAGGATCCGCAAGCCTGGGCAGCGGTCGAGCAGTGCGCTCAGCCGGGGGGCGATGGTGGCGACGTGTTCGAGGTTGTCGAGGACCAGGACGTGGTCGTCGCTGCCCAGTCGTGCGGCCACGATGTCGTCTGGAGTTTCGGCGGGCGATGGTGGGATGCCGAGGGCCTTGGCGATCTCGGGGAACACGAACTCGTCGCTGGGGGCTTCGGCCAGCGAGACCATGGTGGTGGGGAGGCGACCGGCCGCGATCAGATCCCGGGCGACCTCCGAGGCCAGTCGGGTCTTGCCCACCCCACCTCGCCCGGTCAAGGTCACCAGGCGCACCGACGGATCGTCGAGGGCCGCCATCACGACCGCTTGCTCGGTATCGCGGCCGAACATCGGGGTCGATGCCGCTAGTAGGGAAACGCCGTCAGCCGCGCTCCGCCGGTTACTCATGGGAGCGATTGTAGGAATGCGGGGCCGCATGCCTGCCCGAAGTTCATCGTCATCGGCCTACCGCGCTGCCGGCGGCGCTGTGCCACACCACCCGAAGGCCTCGTTGGTCGACTCGCGACATGAAGCGGCTGACGGCGCCAGTGAGATCGGCGTTGCGGCGCGGGTCGATCCCGTTGTCGACCGCGCGCATCACGCCCGAGGGTGCGGTGATGAGGATCGGTCGCTGGTCATGAGGGGCGTCGATGGTGTCGAGGGCGGCGCTGATGCCGTCGAGGGTCAGGGCCTGGAGGCCGACGCCGACCTCTTCGAGGTGCCAATGGACTTCACCGTCGGGTGTGACGAGCGAGATCTCGACGTGTCGTCTCTGGCCACCGGAACCGCTCACAGCGGCTTCGATCGCGCTGACGTTGTCGATAGGGGTGTCGGCGATGCGGATGCGGTCGAGCCATTCGCCAGCCAGCTCGACCGCCTGTTGGGGCGTGGCGTCGACGGCGGTGGCGCCGAGGGCGGCGCGGATCAGGGAGACGGGGTCGGCCGGCCGAGCCCCCGGGAACAACAGGTCGACCAGCCCCACCGCGTAGGCGGCGCGCTGGAGTCTGTCCCTGGCCAGTTCCTCGTGGACGAGTTGGTGCAGCTCGCTCACCTTGTGATGGGGGTGGCGCTCATAGGCCCGAATCGACGAGGCCGACTTCAAGATTCCGATGCCGACGAAGCCGAGTCGTCGCTGTTCCTCGCCTGGGTGCAGGGCCAGACGCTCGAGAGCCGGGCGAACCAGGTCGTGGCCCAAGTGAGCCTCGAAGTGCGAGATCACACCATCGGCGATGACCTCTGAGGTCCACGGATCGATGGTGGTGTCGAGTCGTTCCGACGGCACGAACCACACCCCGTCGAAGGCGGCCAACAGTGCTCGTAGCTCACGAATCCGGTCAGCATGGACGGACTCGGGCCCGGCGTTCATCTCGGCCCGCAGCTCGTCGCTCAACTCGACCCACACACTGGGGTGGGCCCGGCCCAGGTGCACCAAACCGTCGGCCAGCGCGTCGAGTTCTGCCTCGATCGGGTCCTCGCTGGAGCCCGAGCGTTCGTAGGGCTCTTCAGCGCCGCTCGTCCAGACGACACACCGCCATCGCCACCGGTCGCGATCGGGGACGGCGGCCACGTCGATGCGCGCCGCCCGCTCGGCCACTCCCGCGGGCTCGCTCAGCCAGGCACCGAACACCGCCTCGCAGGCCTCGGTGGCTGCCGGCCAGCCCCCGTCGACGTAGCAGGCGCCGATGGCAGCTTCGACCGCGTCGGCTCGATGGTCGGCTGAGTGACGCTGATCGGACGGCAGCACCCCGTGAAGACCGGTGAGTACCGCCAAGTGGTCGAGGCTGCGATCGCCCGCCAGCTGCTGACGGGCACCAGCGAGGACCGCGACCGTGCCGGTCGACCAGGTGTACAGCCACGGCAGGAGGATCGCGTCGGCCAACGCGTCGCCCAGCAGTTCGAGCCGCTGGAACTCAATGCCCGACCCCGAGGCGACTATGTCGCGCAAGGCGCGGTCCTGGAACTGCCATCCGATCTGTTGCACTACCCGTGCTCCCCTCCGCGCCCGAGGCAGCGAGTCTCGCGCCGCCCCTGCCATGGTGACACGCGTCACCTCCTCAAGGGTCGACCAGGATCCGATCGGGGAAAGCGTTCATGGGGATGGTCTGGGCCAACTGCCCGCGTGGCCCGGCCACCCGGTAGCTCCCCCCGCTGGGGCGAGTGACCACGATGGCCTGCTGGTCGGCCCGTTGGGCTTCGGCGAACAGGCCGAGGATGGCCTCGCCGACGATCACCGCCACGCCGTCTCTCCCGCAGACCAGGGCGACGAAGGTGGGCGAGGACCCGACCTCGGCCTGGATGGCGTCGATGTCGTCGGCTCGGAAGGTGAACTGCCAGGGCGAGCGATGCGAGGTGCTGTACTTGACGAAAAGGTGGCGGTCGTCGTTGATGAGGTAGTGCCCGTATCGCTCCGAAGCCCGGTTGAGGGCCGTGAACGAAGGGTGGTTCACCACCTGAACCAGGGCCGCGCCGTGGATGAACTCGTACTTGTCGATCGGCATGGCTTCACCATGATCGGGGGGTATGACGATTACAGGGGTGTCATTTCGATCCGCGTTCGGAGCGGGCATCGGTCACTGACCCTTCGGTGATCGGCCCAGTGACACCGAGTTGCAGGATTGGAGCGCCCGATGAGCACAAGGACCCAGGCGTTAGGTTGACCGGATGACCCTCCCGTCAGCGTCCTCGCCCCAACAGGCGCTCGCCGGTCGCGTGTTCCTGGCCGGTGCGGCTATCGGAGCGGCCCGCACCATCAATGCCTGGCGACCCGTCGGCCACACCGGTCGACGATCGATCGTGGCGTTCGCCGACGGCGTCTTCACCTCAGAGATGCCATTGCACTCGATCATCTGGCAGGCCGCCCTGACCCTCGGCTTCGGCAAGGCGGGGGCCTTCCGCAGCCCCGAAGGCCAGATCGGTCTTGGGGTTACCCTCGCCTCGTGGGCCGGTCTGGCGGGGCTCGACGCGATCGCCGCCCAGGCCGACCAGGTCCTCGAGTCTGCCCTGGTGGACGGGCTCGGCCCTGACTACCGCCGTCGGATGTCCGACGACTTCGCCCCGCCGAGCGACATGGTGATCACCCGGCGCCAGGTCGCCAACCCCCTGCCTCGCCTGCGTCGCCGCTATGCCGCCTCCCAGGATGTGGCTTACGGCGATGCTGGGCGCCGCAACCACCTCGACGTCTGGCGGCGGGCCGATCTGGCGGCCGACGCCAAGGCTCCCGTGCTGGTGCAGATCCACGGGGGAGCCTGGATGAGCGGCAGCAAGCGCTTCCAGGGAGCGCCCCTCATGGGGCACATGGCCGAACGGGGTTGGGTGAGCGTAGCCATCAACTATCGCCTCGCCCCCCGTAGCGCCTGGCCCGACCAGATTGTCGACGTCAAGCGGGCGCTGGCTTGGGTGAAGGAGAACATCGCCGATCATGGTGGCGACCCCAACTTCGTGGTCGTCACCGGCGGTTCGGCGGGAGGGCACCTGTCGTCGTTGGCTGCCCTCACCCCCAACGAGGCGGCCTTTCAACCTGGCTTCGAAGACGCTGACACTTCGGTGCAGGCCGCGGTCCCCATGTACGGCGTCTACGACTTCACCAACCGTGACCGCACGGGTCGGGCCGACATGGAGCACCTGCTGGCCAAGTACGTACTCAAGTCACGCCTGGCCGAAGCCGCCGATGTGTGGAACCAGGCCAGCCCCATGAGCTGGATCAGCGCCGACGCGCCGCCGTTCTTCATCATCCATGGCACCAACGACACCCTGGTCCCGGCGGCTCAAGCCCGGTCGTTTGCCGCCATGCTGGGCGAGGTGTCGAAGGAGCCAGTGGTGTTCGCCGAGTTGCCACGTACCCAGCACTCCTTCGACGTGTTCTCGTCCGTGCGCACCTTGCACACCCTGGCGGCCATCGACCGTTTCCTCGCCGTGGTTCGTACCGATCACACCATGGCTGCTAGCGGCCCGGCCGCGACCGACTCCTCTTAAGCTCAGGGCTGAAGGAGGCTGATGTCATGTGCGATCACTGTGGCTGCCGCAACGTGGGGCCAACCGCCGAGTTGACCGCGGAGCACGACCAGATCCTATCCCTCGCGTGGGAGCTGGCCGAAGCCCATCGCCTCGGCCAGCCCTCGGACCAGAGCACCCTCGCCCGCCTGAAGCGCCTGCGCTCGAAGCACTCCACCAAGGAAGAGCGGGGTCTGTTCCCGCTGGTGGTCGAGACCGGCGACTGCACGCCCGAACAGATCGACCATCTAGAGACCGAGCACCGCGAGCAAGCCGCACTCCTCGACGGCGGCACCTTCACCCGCGACGACTACTACGCCCTCGCCGCCCACATCGAAGAAGAGGAGTTCGAGTTGTTCCCCATGGCCATGTTCGGTTTCGACAACCTCATGTGGGACGACATGGAGAACGCGCACCGCACCGTCGACGCCGAGGACTGACCGGGGCCGGCCACTCCCGGCGGGGCGCTACTCCGACGGACAGCCCTCGCCGCTACCCCGACGCTCATAGGGTTCGACCAGGTCGACTGCGTCGCTGCTCAACAGGTTGACTCCGAGGATCTTGAAGTCGTAGCTGCCCTTGACCCCTATGCGCATGTACCCGGACTTACAGAGCGGGCCCCACTGGAGACGACTGCCGATCGTCATGTGGGGAAACACGGTGGGGATCACCCCTTGGTCGAACAGGCTGATCGAGATCGATGGGAAGGCCACCCCAAATTCGGCGTTGACGTAGTTGCCGAAGGTGGCGGCCGAGTCGGCGGGCTCCGGCACGATGCCCAGGTCGGGCATGTTCACACTCGGTTGCACCGATGACCCCGCGAATTTGAATCCGGCGTCGCCACCGAAGGTGAAGTGGGCGTTGGCCTGAGCCGAAGCTTCGACCGGCACCTCGACATCGCCGATCACTCGGGCGTTGATCCCCACCGTCAGCGGGATCGGTCCCACCGGCACGATGTACTTGAACCAGATCCCTGGAAGCTCGAAGTCGAAGGGGATCTTGCCGCCGCCACCGGCGACCGCCACCGAAAGGTCGAGCGTGCCGTGCAGACCCTGCTGGTTGATGTCGGCCGCCTTCAGGGCGCCGCCGCGGATCGAGACGTTACCGCTGGTGCGGGGGGCGCGGACGGTGCCTTCGGCGGTGTAGGCCATGGCGGTGCGGCCACCTACGTCGCGGGTGACCTGGATGTAGAGGGTGAGGTGCTCGGCGCCGGGGCCGAGGGCGAACACGTAGTCGAGACCGTCCTGGGAGTACCGCCACTGGAGGGGGAACTCCTCGTTGCCCGAGCGGGTCCAGTTCACCTGTCGCATGGTGCCGTCGGGCATGGTGACACCCATCTCGGCGGGGACCATCGCGGCCGGTACGTCCGAGAACGCCGGGGGTGTGGTGTCGGGGTCGGTCTGGAAGTCGCTCAGAGGACCGAGCTGGACGTCCCAGCTGATGTCGCCGTCGTCGATGGCGTCGGTGAGGGCGGCGAACTCGGTCTCGACCCGGAGCTGGTCGCCGGACCGGTCGATCGAGGTGACCTTGCGCAGGGCGACGCCGGGGACGAGCAGCACCGAGCCGGGCTTGAGGTCCCCGGCGGCGGCGGCGTCGATGGTGTAGCTGTGGCCTCCTCCGGCGGGACGCACCGCGGCCGGGCTGATGATGACGGTGTCGTCGGAAAACGTGGCATCGAAGGACACGTCGCCGGGATCAGGTGTGACCAGGTTGTCTTGACCGGATGACCAGGCGTCGAGGTCGACGTTCGATCCCGACGACGCCTGCCCACCGCCTGCTTCGCCGCCACCGTCGCGGTCGGGGTCATCGTCAGCTATGGGCTGGTTTCCCGTGACCCAGCTGTCGAGGTTGATCGGCTGAGTGTCAGATCCTTCGTCGCCGCTCCCGCAGGCCGCCGCCAGGAGAGTGAACGCTACGAGCAGGGAGATGACCCGCACGGAGACGCGCGAGGTGTTTGCTTGAAACATGGTGTCCTTCGTCGGCAGCTTTCGAGGACCATAGGCCATCGGGCACCGGTCACCGCCTGTGCGGGGTGGAACGAGTCAGCCCGAATCAGGGGATGAGGACGACCCGCCCGAACGCTTGGCGGCTCTCGATGTGGGCATGAGCCGCGGCGGCGTCGGCCAGCGGGTAGGTGCTGTCGACCACGACCTGCAGCTGGCCGTCGGCCACCTCGCTGATCAGGCGGGCGATGTTGGCGTGGGCACGGGCGCCAGCGGCCAGCTCGGCCCCCAGGTACACGCCTTGGATCGACTGGTTGCCGGCCATGAGCGCGGCCACGTCGATCGGTTGAGGGTCACGACCGGCGTTGCCCACATAGGAGATGCGTCCCCGATAGGTCAGCGACCGAATGCTTCCCGCCAGCGTGGAACCGACCGAGTCGACCACCAAGTCGACCCCGCGGCCGTCGGTGAGGCGCCGGGCCACGTCGGCGAAGTCCTCGTGGGTGTAGTCGATCCCGTGGTCGAGGCCCAGCTCGACCAGGCGGGCCAGCCGCCCCTCTCCTGAGGCGGTGGCCAGCACAATGGCGCCCGCTCGCTTGGCGAGTTGGATGGCCGCTAGGCCAACCCCTCCGGCTCCCGCTTGGATGAGCACGGTCTGGCCTGCTTGGAGGTCGCCGAACTCGAACAGGCAGTCATCTGCAGTGCCGAAGGCGATGGGGATGCATGCCGCCTCGACGATGCCGAGGCCGTCAGGCACCGCCCAGGTGCTGCGTTCGTCCACCGCCACCAGCTCGGCATGGGACCCATGCGCCATTGAGGCCACCACCCGGTCGCCGACGGCTCGATCGCTCACCTCGTCGCCCACTTCGACGATTGTTCCTGCGCACTGGTAGCCGACGATGTGAGGACTCGATGCCAGCGGCCCGCCGAGGCGGTTGAGGGTGTCGCCGCCCTCGATGCTTATCGCCTCGACCTGCACCAGGACTTGCCGTGGCGAAGGTGTCGGGTCGGCGACGTCTTCGTAGCGCAGCACCTCGGGTTTGCCGGTCTCGTAGTACACCGCGGCCTTCATGGCATGCTCCTGGAGTTGGTGGGCCGGTTCGATGCCCATGTGTACTCGGGTTTTCCCTTGCGACCATGCTCGGGCGGCGACGCAACCCCGGTCTGACAGAGTTGGACCATGTCGTCGGATCCTCTGGTGTTGCTGCCACCGTCTCAGGCCAAGACCCCCGGCGGCCGAGGCCGCTACTCGCCCCGGTCGGGTGTCTTTCGACGTCTGGCCCCCGCCCGCACCGAACTGGCCGAAGCCCTCGCCGCCGTGCTCCCCGAGCCCCCGCCACCCTTGGCGCAGAATCTGCGCAGAATCGGTCCCGAGGATTCGGCGGCGCAGAATCTGCGCAGAATCGGTCCCGACAAGGCCGCCAAGTTGCTCGGCGCCAGGGGCGAGTTGCTCGAACACGCGTTGGCAGTCACCGCCGAATTGGTGACCGGGACCGCGCCGAAGCTGGCGGCCGTTGAGCGCTACGACGGCGTCGTGTGGAGCCACCTCGACCCCGGCGCTCTCACCATCGACCAACAGGCCAGGATTGTGGTGCCATCGGCTGTGATGGGCCTCAGCGCCGGAACCGACCCGGTGCCCGATCACCGCCTCACCTTCGCGGTTTCGCTCCCCGGCCTGGGTCGACTCGACCGTTGGTGGCGACCACACCTGACCGAGGCCCTCATCCGCCACGCCGACGGCGCCACGGTGGTCGACCTTCTGCCCAACGAACACGCCGCCGCCATCGACTTCGACGCCCTGGGCGCCAAAGTCGACCTGCTCCGGGTGCGATTCGTAGCTGCCGACGGGCGCCGAGCGGCTGGCCATGGCGCCAAGGCGGCGAAGGGCCGGGCTGCACGGGCCGTGCTGCTCAAAGGCCCTCAGGCATTGGCTCGTTTCTCATGGGAGGGTTGGCGCTCTCGGCGGACACCCGACGGCTACGAGATCGTCGCCCCTGCCGCATCGTGACGTTGATCTGCGAGCTGGGGGGCTCGACCTCCGGGACCTTCGGCCCTACTCCCGACCCGCTGGGTCGGGTCACCCTATGGAGATGGGATTCGAAGAACAGCGCTCCCGGATCCGGTCGATCGTCGACGATCCCTCCCTCAGCTATCGCCAACGGGTGCAGGCCCTGGCGGGCGCGGCCGAAGACAGCCTTGATCGACCCGAGGTCAGCCCGGCCGCTGCCGCCGCCCTCGACAAGGGCGTCGTCTGTGACATGTTCGAAGGACACGCCCCCTACCGGCCGCGTTACACCCTGCCCGACTACGCCAAGGCGCTCGCCCAGGGCAGCCGCTACCTAGAACTGCCCGCTCCCGAGAGCTTCGACGACGCCACCACCTTCCTGTTGGCGACCTACGCCAACGTCCCATCGATCACGGGCTACCCAGTGTGGTTCGGCGACCTCGACACTCTGCTCGAACCGTTCGCCGCCGACCTCTCCGAGGAGGAGCTGGCCGCCAAGGTGAAGCGCTTTTGGATCCTGCTCGACCGCTTGTTTCCCGACGCGTTCGCCCACGCCAACCTCGGACCTGCCGACACCCGCACCGCCCGCACCATGCTGGCGGTGCACCGCGAGGTCCACCAGGTCGTACCCAACCTCACCCTCAAGGTCGACCCCGCCATCACCCCCGATGGGCTGCTCCTCGAAGCGGCCCGCACCATCGCCGAGGTGGCTCAGCCCC
>CAZEFG010000025.1:0-15174 GCA_964511355.1 uncultured Iamiaceae bacterium | reverse complement strand
GACGGCAAACCAGTCCCCTAACCCCGCGCCCTCGGCCTAGGTGTCTCCCGCGGCTCCGAGGCTGCGAACGTGTTGGAAGTGCTGGACCAAGAAGGCCTGCTCGTCGAGACGCTTGCGGCGCATCCAGCTGGTGACCTCGAAGTTGCACTTGCTGGCGTTGCAGGAGCGACAGGCGGGCACGATGTTGTCGAGCGTGTACCGCCCACCTCGCGACAGCGGCAGCACGCAGTCGCGCTGCATCGGCCCCTCGGTCGAGCCGCAATAGGCGCACCCGCCCCACAGCGCCTTGATCGCCGCCCATTGCGCGTCGGTGAGGTCGTTGTCGGCTCGGTCCATCCGACGCTTGCGACGTCGGGCATACCTCGCCTTGCGACTACCGGTTGCTCCCACGCCCGCCAAAGTAGGACGGAGCGAACACCGGCAGGCGGACCCAATCGGGGTATCGGTGGCCAAGGACGGCCGGAACTGGTCGCTCCGCGCCACATGAAGCGGTTCGGTACCGGGGCGCTGCTCGGCTTTGGCGAGGAGGATCCAGAACCCGCCTAAGTTTTCTTCGGGCTCGGTTCGCTAGGGCCCATGCTCGATGAAGTCATAGAGCCAGGTCTCGGGTGGTCCGTCGTCGACCAGGACATAGATGCCATCGGCAGTCTCGATCTCGATGGGCGGCGGATAAAACACTGCCCGCACCATGGTGGGGCCGCCGCGGCAGGGCACCAGCATACGGTCGCCCTCTTCTATCCACGGCGAGTCCGACGCCATGGCCGCAACCTACGACAAAACGCTGGCGTTCGCGGTGGGCGGCCACCAAGGTTGGCGGAATGACCAAGACCCTTCGTGCGCAGATACAAGCCGACCTCACCGCTGCCATTCGCCGCCGCGATCGCGACGTCGTCTCGGCGCTGCGCACCACCCTCGCCGCGATCTCCAACGCCGAGGCCGTCGACAACGGTCATTCCACCCCGCGGGTTGGAGTCGGGGCCAACGATGTCGAGCGGCGGGCACTCAGCTCCGATGAGATCGCTGACATCGTCATCAGAGAGAGGGACCGCCTACGCGAGTTGTCGGCGGAGATGGGCCAGATCGGACAACAAGAAGAAGCTGCCCGCCTCCACACCCAGGCGGCCATCCTTGACTTCTACCTCGCAGCCCCGCCCTATTCACGCGAAAGCTGAGATCCCCGGCCGTTGACCTTCAACGACGCGCTTCGCCTGGCGGTCAGCGGCATCGGACACCACCGAGCTCCCCTAGCGAAGCACCTCGTCGATCGCGGCAAGGAACTCGCGCGCCACCACCCCGGGAGCGTAAGTCTCAGCTAGTTGCTCGGCCTGGGTTGCCGCCCGGGCTCGGGCACCGGCGTGGTCGGCGCGCACCTCGCGGAGAGCGTCGGCCGCAGCACCCACATCAGGATCGGCCCACACCGCCCGGTCATCGACCGACAAGAACTTGAGGTCGGCCGCGACCTGTCGAGCCGGCACGAGCCCCGATGCTTCCGGGTCGAGGTAGACGAGGGGAGCCGCGTGGGCGGTGGTCACCACCGGCGTGCCCATCACCGCGGCGTCGAAGGTGCCGAGGTCCCAACCTTCGGCGCTCGGCAAGGCAACCCAGCAATCGCCGCGGGTGTGCAACCCCTGCACCTGGGCGTCGGTCAGCGCATCGGCCATCAGCACCACCTCGGGCGCCGGACCCACTCGTCCCAGCACCTGAGCCAGGGCGGCCCATGTGCTGTGGCCCACTCCGGCAGGCAGCGACCATTCACGAACGCCGTCAATGATGGTCGGGTCGGTCTTGACCACCAGCACCACGTCGCGGTCGTCGGCCGAGAACGCCCGGGCGAACGCCTCCACCGCTCGCCACGGCGCCTTGCGTTTCGACCAGGTGGCGATGGTGTAGACGAGAAAGCGATCGCCGAACCGGTCCAGCCAGGCGGTGTCGGACTCGATGTCGGCCGCGCGGACATGGGGCACCACGTGGATGGGCACGGTCACCCCCTCCTTCCGAAAGATCGTCGCGTTCCATTCGGTGGGTACCACCACTAGATCGCACTGGTTGATCAGGACCGGCCAGGTAGGCGGTAGGTAGTCGAGCTCCCACACGGTGTGGATCACAAGAGGGGCCGAACCCCGCGCGGCGAGGGCAGCGGGAACCACCTCCGGTGGGGCATGCAACACGACCACGTCAGGTCGCTTGCCCGGCGGTTGCTTGCGTCTCCGGGCATCGAGCCCGCCATGACTCGCCCGCGAGCTGGGGAAATGGGGCGGACCACCGCTGAAGTCGATCGGTCGCCAGCGGACCGACACCCCCTCCCCCACCAACGCGCGAACCAGACGCTGCGCGGCG
This sequence comes from uncultured Iamiaceae bacterium, assembly GCA_964511355.1. GTDB lineage: Bacteria > Actinomycetota > Acidimicrobiia > Acidimicrobiales > SKKL01 > SKKL01. Next base: position 12,837 of record CAZEFG010000025.1, on the reverse strand, counting down.
ATCCCGTAACCGGTCGAGTACCCATGTCCCCAGTAGTCGATGGCCAGGGAGCCGCCGGAATGGGCCACGATCAGAACAACCCGTGTTCGGGCAGGAAGGGTCGGGCGATCCGAGCCAGGGGTGTGGCGGCCGAGGCGAGGTGGGCTTCGGTGGCGGCCGCGGCCGCGAACGTCGAGAAGTCAGTCCGAGTCTGTTCCCACCACAGGTGCGCGCAGAGATGCACCGAGTAGCTCCGGTCGAGCGCCCCCGGCACCGATGGCTCCTCCAACAGCGCCTTCATCCCCTCGATGGTGTGGCCAAAGGGCGAGAAGCATTCCCGGCCGACCACCAGCACCTCGTCGGGATACCGTTCGGCGAGCCGGGTGGCCAAACGACACGAGTGGCCAGACCAGCTCCCGTCCATGGCCCCGAGGATCTGGTCGCGCCACCGCTCGATGTAGGAAGAACCCGGGCGGGCCATCACCAACGCGTTCGACACCGACGGCTCGGGTTCACCCCGGTCGGGATAGGTGACCGGAGCCTCCCGCCCGATCACGGCGTCGAGGTTCCACCACTCGTCGGGAACCGGACGCACGAAGATGGTGTCGATGTCGGCGTACATTCCTCCCTCGCGGGCGAGCACGTCGAGGCGGATCACATCGCTGTGGTGGGCGTAGCGGTAGGAGGCGATGACCGGATCGGTCGGCTTCGTCTCAACCTCGGCCACCGGCTCGATCCGGCTCAGGGTCACCAACGGTCGGGCCAGGTCCCAGTAGACCCCATAGGGAAGGTTGTGCAGATGGAGTCGAATTTCATCCGGAGCCACCACCCGGCGACACGATTCGATGGCCAGGTAATGAAGTAGATGAAACGGCTCGGCCTGGGCTTTGAGGCCGAACACGAAATGTACGATTCGACGCGACATGCTCGGAGTCTTTGGGGCTGGGGTACCGGGCGAGGGCGAGCCTCGGGAGGGCGATCAACATCATGACCGAGCCGCCGGTGGTGATCGTGGTGGCACCGATCGAACCGTCACTCACCGGCAATGGACTGGCCATGCGGGTCGCCACTCTCGTCGAGGCCACCGCCATGGACCACCGGGTGCATCTGGTGGTCGTGGCAGCCGCCGGTCGACCTCCGGTGGTGGTTCCGCCCCCGGGAGTCAGCCGCCGCCTCGACGTCGCCCCACTGACCACCGGCGACCACGGCGCGCTGGGCCCATGGCTCTCCGACCCCATCTGGCGCGACCGACTCGCCACCGTCGCTCCCCTGCCCGACCTGGTGGCGCGCACTCCCCTGGCAACAGCCGACGAAGCCATCTCCTGGCTCGGTTCCACCCCGGTGGTCGGCGTGCTCGCCTGCCGGGGGACCACCTCGCTGGTCGGGCTGCGCCTGGCCGAGCACTTCGGCGTGAACCTGGTGGTCGATCTCGACGACGACGACGCGACCCTCGTCGCCCAACAAGGCGACCCTCGACAGGCCGAGGCATGGCGGCGAACCACCCACATGGCGTTGGCAGGCTGCACCCTCGCCCTGGCCGCCAGCGAGGCGGTGGCCGCCAGCGTGGCCCACCGCAACCGAGGGGCCGTGCCGATCGCGGTGGTACCGAACTGCGCCCCGCCGGGGCCAGCCCGCCCGGGACCGGCACCGGGCCACAAGCGGCTGCTGTTCGTCGGAAACCTGACCTACCGCCCCAATCTCGACGGGGCGAGGTGGCTGGTCGAGCAGGTGTTGCCACTCCTCCCCGAACCGTGGACCATCGACCTGGCCGGCCCGCACCATCCGGGCGCCTTCGCCGATATCGACCCGCGGGTGACGGTCCATGGCGTGGTTGCTGACCTGGAGTCGCTGTACGCCGCATGCGATGTGGTCGGCTGCGCCGTACTCGTCGGCTCGGGCACCAGGATCAAGGTGCTCGAGGCCATGGCCCACCACCGACCCGTGGTCGCCACTACCGCCGCGGTCGACGGTCTCGCCATCCAACCGGGACACCACGCCCTGGTGGCCGACGAACCGAGCGACTTCGCCGGGGCAATCGAACGGGCCGCTGAACCAGCCTTCGGTGTGGCGATGGCCCGACAAGCCCATCGGCTCGTGGAGTCGACCTACGATCGGTCCTCGGTGATTTCCCGTGCGGGCCGTCTGCTCGCCGAGGCGTTCGGACCCGAGGAGCATGACCATTGAGCGATGACCGGCCCCTGGCCCGCGACGACCTGGAGGTGTTCGAATCCGACGACGGCTTGCTCGTCTACGACGTCCGCCTCGACCGGGCCCATCACCTCAACCCCACAGCCTCGATCATCTTCTCCCTGTGCACCGGCGAACAGGATCGCCAGACCATGGCCAAACTGCTCCAGCAGTCGTTCGACCTCCCGTCGCCACCCCTCGACGAGGTCGACACCTGCCTGGCCACCCTCACCGACGAAGGTCTGCTGCGCTGACCAGCCAGAGCACATGACCCACCAGAGCACCGTCACCTTCGATCTGCTCTGGCATCGCGTCCAGGTCACCTTCGACTCCGAAGCGGTCGGCTCCGCGATCGAGCCGCTCGTCCAGCACGCCCGCCAGCCCATCGACCCGGTCGCCACCATGGACCTCGCGATCAGGACCCTGGCTCCGAGCGATCGCCGCCGCGGGAGTACCCGATACGAAGTCCTCGATCGCGGCGACCAGCTGGCGGTGGTCGATTCGCCCCTCGAAGCCGGCCACCTCACCTTCGAGCGGGTGCAGCGTAGGGCCTTCGAGTTGGCATCCCGCAAGGGCTGGCTGCGGGTCCATGGCGCAGTGCTACACCACTCGGACCAGCGCATCGCCGTCGTCGGCCACTCTGGAGTCGGCAAGTCGACCCTCACCCTGACCAACGCCGCCCTTGGCCACACCACCGAGGCCGACGAGAGCTTCCTCACCCGCGAGGGCACCGTCCTGGCCGTGCCGCGGCGGTTCCACTGTGAAGCCGACATCATCGAGCTGGTGCCCGACCTGGCCCACCTGGTCGGCGAAGCCCCACTCCTGGAGGTGGACCCTCCGGTGGTGGCCATCGACCCCGCAACCATCGACTCCGGCTGGGCCACCGAGTCGGCGCCACTCGATCTGTTGGCGGTTCTGGTCGATCCTGGGGCCGACCCGAGCCGGCGGCTCTTGAGCTCTGCGGAAGCACTTCCGTATCTGCTCCATCAGGCCTTCCCCACCATCGAGACCAAAGCCGCAGTGCTCGAACGGGTCATCGATTTGACCAGGTCCACTACGGTGATCGAGATCAAGGGGTCGCACCGCCTGTCGCCTCGGAGGGTCCTCGCCCTGATCGCCGGCGACTGAGGTTTTTCCTTGTCTGGCGGCATCGACGCGCTAACTTCTCGACAGGATTCCTGACAGGAGAGTGCACCCATGGAAGACCACACCCCCATCGGCGACAACCACTCTGAGCTCGTCGACCGTGTGTCCACCAGCCGACGCACCTTCATCAAGCGCGTGGCCGTGGGAACGGTGTTCGCGGCGCCGGTCGTCTCGTCATTCTCGATGAGTGGCGTGAACGCCGCCTTCGCCCAGAGCGGCGGCTCAGGCAACCTTCCCGGTTGACCCCAGCCCGGTCAGGGCTGCGCCTCAGCGCGGCCATGATCGTCCGCGACGAGGCCGACCACCTTCGTCGCTGTCTCAACTCGATCCGTGGTGTGGTGGATGAGATCGTGGTGGTCGACACCGGTTCCACCGACGACACCGTCGAGGTGGCCGAGTCGTTCGGCGCCGAGGTTCTGCACCACCGTTGGAGCGACAACTTCGCCGCGGCCCGCAATGTGGGCCTCGACCGGGTCAGCGGCGACTGGGTCCTCTACATCGATGCCGATGAGCAGTTGGCGCCGACCACCCGCGCCCAGGTGGAGCACGCGCTGGCCGACCCGGAGGGTCGCTATCTCGGCAAGCGGTTGCGACTGAAGATCAAACCGGATTTCACGCCCATGTGGGAGAACCGCCTGTGGCGCAACCGGGCCGAGATTCGCTTCGAGGGGGTAATCCACGAAGGCCACCTTCATTCGATGAAGCCGATCATGCAGGCGGAGGGCCTCGAGATCGGCCACGCCGACCTGTTGCTCGAGCACTCGGGTTACGAGGGCGACCTTTCCGCCAAGCACCGCCGCAACCTACCGATGCTCACCACCCAAATAGGCCGCGACCCCGACCGCACCTACCTCTGGACCGAGTTGGCGCGAGCCCGGAATGGCCTGGGTGATCACGACGGGTCGATCGCCGCCTGGCGCCACGCGGTCGACCTCGTCCGGCGCAACGGGGTCACCCACCCGTCGGATTGCCTGGCCTATGTCGACCTGATGTTCGCCTGGCTCGACGAGCACGACACCAACCGCGATCTGGTGGCCGAGGCCGATGCCCTGTTCGAGGACAACGCGCTGGTGCTGTGGAACGGGGCGCTGGCGGCCATGGCCCGTCACCACCACCCCGAGGTGATCGCCCGCATCGACCGGCTGCTGGCAGTCGACCGAGAGGCGCTCGCCCGCGCCGCTCTGACCATCAGCGAACACGCACTGACCGACTGGGCCCACGTCACCCGCGGCATGGCCCGCTTCCAGCTCGGCGACTACGAGGGCGCAGCCTTCGACTTCGCTGCTGCAGAGGCGCTCGAACCTCAGGTGACCGAGTACCGCCTCAAACGTCAGCTCGCCGAAGCCCGCCTCTCGGCGCCTGCGCCCCTCGGCGAGCCCGCACCTAGAGGCGTGGGCGCGTAGCTCGAAGGGAAGACCTCAATCGGAGGTGAGCGCGCCGCCGAGGAACGCTTGCGCCAGCAACGGCCGGGCGGCGATCACCCGGTCGTAGTAGGCGTGGGTACCGTTGTCGCGCAGCTCGGTGGCAGCGTCGATGAGGGCAGCCATCGCGGCAAAGGCGAAGGCGCCACCGACCGAGATCCGGGCGACCCCCACCTGGGCCAGCTCGCCCACCGACGGGGCGCCCGGCAACAGGAGCACATTGACCGGAAGGTCCACGGATTCGACGATGGCGCGAACGTCATCGAGCTCGACGTATCCGGGGGCGAAGAGCACGTCGGCCCCTGCATCCTGGTAAGCCTGCAGCCGGGCGACGGTGTCGGCGAGGTCGCCTCGACGGTGTAGGTGGTTCTCGGCCCGCGCGGTGAGCACCAGTCGGTGTTCGCCGGAGTGGGCCGCTTCGGCCGCGGCGGCGATGCGCTCGGTCGCCAACCCGATCTCATAGATCGGATCGTCGTCGTTGCCGGTGTGGTCCTCGATCGAGCAACCCGCCAGCCCGGTGTTGGTCAGGAGGGTCACCGTGTGGGCGACCTCCTCGGGATAGTCGGCGAAACCGTTCTCGGCATCGGCGGCGACCGGTATGGACACTGCGGCCGCGAGCCGCTGGCAGTGCTCGATCAGCTCGTCGCGGCTCACCATGCCATCGCTACGACCCAAGGTCGCGGCGAAACCGCTGCTGGTGGTGGCGACAGCCTGGAACCCGAGGGATTCGAGAACCCGCGCCGACCCGATGTCCCACGCGTTGGGTTGCAGCAAAGGCATGGCGCTGCCGTGCAGTTCGATGAAGCGCCGTGCCAGGCCCTCGAAGTCGATCACAGCCCGAGGTTACCCACTGACAACAATCTCCTCAGAGCACCGCGCCGCAACGCCGGCAGGGTGCGCCTCGGGTCTACAGGCCCACGCGGCCGTACCCTGGAACCATGTCGGGACGTAGCAGGCGTTTGGATCGCCTGGCCGAGGAACTTGACGAAGCCGGGCTCGATCTCAGCGGCGACACCGGAGCTTCTCCGCACGCCGCGGAACTGGTCCTGGAGGAGATCGACCATGCCATGCGCCCACCGATCCACGAGCGGAGAGTACCGAGCAGCGGCACCATCCTCGGCCCAACCACCGAACCTGGCGCGTGGGAGGCGGGCACCGGCCTCGCCATCACCCACGCTCCTGTGGGCGAGCAGCCCCTCGACGCCGCTCGTCGCTTCGCCGACGGGTTGTCGTGCTGGTTGCTGCGCAGCACCGGTCGGGCCAGCCAGTGGCTCATCTTCGACCGGCCCGCCGGTTCCGAACGAGATCTCGGGGTCATCGCCCGGGTCATGGGGGCCACCGTCGTGCAGCGCCACCCGACCGGTCCGGTACGGGTGGTCGGCGACTTCGGGATTCTGCGCTGGGACGGATACAGCTGGTACCACCAGCCCCCGGTCAGCCGCTGGATCGACGTCATGCAAACGTGCAGTACCGCCAGCGACGTCAACCTGTTCCACACCTTGCTCGAGTTCGCCGTGCACGACCTGGGCGCGGTCGGCATCGGCGCCCTGTTGATCTACCGCGGTCACGACACCGAGGGGCCGGGAGTAGAGCATCGGCTCCCCGCTCCGCCACCGCTGCGGATCGATGAGCCCATCCATCTGGCCCCCTTGCGCCACGCTCTCGCCCAGGTCGACGGCGCTGCCATTTTCGACAGCGCCGGTGTACTGCGCGAACTCGGCGTCCGTTTGGTGCCGAGCTCCGACGCCGAGAACGGGGTCGACGGGTTCAAGGGCACCCGCCACACCTCGGGTCGGCGCTACAGCTACGACGACCCCGACGCTCTGGTCATCGCGGTCAGCGAGGACGGGCCGGTCTCGGTGTTCTATCGCGGCGAGATCCTCGGCCGCTCCCAACCCACCAGCGACTAAGGCCGCGCTCCGTCACGCTGCCTGGCGGCGGGCCATGCTGGTGCGGTGCCGCCTCATCGCTTTCGCCCGGTCATGGATCTGCCCGCCGACTGGTCCGGGGCGCTCACCGTCATGGTGCGCGACGGCAAGGTGGTGGTGCTCGACGAGCATCCCGACGACATCGATCCGTCGCTGCCCCGGCTGCTGCTCGGCACCCTCGACGGGGCGGCCTGCTACGCGGTCGACCTCGACGGCGACGGAGTGCCCGATGTGGTCACCGCCGACCTGCAGGACCTGCTCGTGCCGTTACGGGGCCTGTACGGCCGGGTCGACGAACCCCGCTGGACCCTCGCCGGCCGAGCCGTGCAGCTGATCGACTGGGACCGCAACCATCGCCACTGCGGCCGCTGCGCCACCCCCACCGAACCGGTACCGGGCGAGCGCGCCCGCCGCTGTCCCGAGTGCGAACTGCTCGCTTTCCCCCGGCTGGCACCCGCGGTGATCGTCCTGATCGAGCGCGCCGACGGCGCCGCGTTGTTGGCCCGAGGCCGGAACTTCGCGGTGCCTATGTACAGCTGTCTGGCGGGGTTCGTCGAGCCGGGCGAGACCCTCGAAGAAGCAGTCGAGCGTGAGGTGCTCGAGGAGGTTGGCGTGGAAGTGGGCGACGTGCGTTATGTGGCCAGCCAACCGTGGCCTTTCCCCCACTCGCTCATGATCGGTTTCGAGGCGACCTGGGAGTCGGGCGAGATCACCATCGACGAAGGCGAGATCGTCGACGCCGACTGGTTCACCCCCGCCGACCTACCGATGATCCCGCCGGCCATGTCGATCGCCCGCACCCTCATCGACCGTTGGATCGAGCGGTCCCTCGCCGCGGAGGGCTGACCGGGGCAGCCATGATGGGCCGATGACCGCATCGCTCACCAAGGGGCTGGCCGCCTACATGGCCAACGCCCGCCACCACGCCCTGCCCGACGATGTCGGTGAACTGGCGGCGCTGCATCTCCTCGACACCATCGCCTCGATCGTCGCCTGTCGAGATCTCCAGGCCGGCGAGGTGGCCCGCCGCTACGCATCAACCAGCGGTGTCGGCCCCACCCCGGTCCTCGGCACCACCGACCGGGCCTCGCTGCTCAACGCCACCTTCGCCTCGGCGATCATCGCCCACGGCGCCGAGATCAACGACTTCTGCCCGTCGGCATTCGTCCAGCCCGGCCCTTCCATGGTGAGCACCGGGCTGTTGGTGGGCGCCGACCGCGGCCGTTCCGGCGCTGAGGTCCTGCGTTCGATTGCGGCCGGTTACGAGGTTTCGTGTCGCCTCCCCAAGGCCATCGGTAACGAGGTGCTAAGGCGCAAGGGCATCGCCAACCACGGTCTCGGGTCGCTTTTCGGCACCGCCACCACCGCGGCCGGGCTCATTGGCCTCGACCAGACCGGCGCCGAGAACCTGCTCGCCTACTGCTCACAACAGGCCGGGTCGTCATGGCAGTGGCTACTCGATGTCGAGCACCTCGAGAAGTCGTTCGTGTTCGGTGGCATGGCCGTGCACAACGCCTTGCAGGCCGCGCTGTTGGTCGAAGCCGGGTTCACCGGAGTCCCCGACTCGCTCGACGCTCCGGGTGGCTGGCTCCAGAGCGCCATCTTGTGGGGAGTCGACGACCCACCGATCGAGGATCTGGTCGAGGGCCTCGGCGAGAAGTTCCAGCTCGACCTGGTGGGCTACAAGCGCTATCCCGTCGGCGGACCGACCCAGCCGGTTGTCGAGGGAGTGCTGAACCTGCTCGCAGCCCGGGTCGCCCAAGGTCTCGACCACGGGTTCGCCAAGGTCCACATCGCCATGCCCGGCTCGTCGCGAACCTTCGCCCGCGCCAACATGCCAGCGCTCAACATTCCCTATCTGGTGACCGTCATCCTCACTGACGGCGAACTCGACTTCGTAGCCGCCCAGTCTCTCGACCGCATGCGCCACGACACGGCGGTCCACCAGCTCATGGAGCGGGTCGAGGTTGAGCACGATCCGAGCCAGGAGCAGGTGCCCCGCACCGAGTCGGCCACCGTCACCATCACCTGGGCCGACGACACCACCGACTCAACCCACGTCGCCTACGTTCGGGGCTACCCCTCCCATCCCATGAGCAGCGACGATGTGGTGGCCAAGGCCCGGGAGCTTCTGGGGAGGCACTTCGACGACGATCGGGTCGACACCATCGTCGAGCTCGCACTCGGCATCGAACAGCTCGACTCGGTCGACCCGCTCATAGAGTCGTTCGCCCGGCCTTAGGCGTCGGCGTCGGCCTTAGGTGTCGGCCTCGGCCGGGTCGGGGCTCTCGGCGTCAGAGGCCTGTCCACCTCGGGCCGCCAGGTACAGGGCCTTGATGGAACCGACGGTGGGGGTGGCGATCAGAGCGCCCGGCACCCCAGCGGCCGCGCCCCCAATAATGGCGGCCATCATCGTGGTGGGCGGCGACAGGTTCACCGCCTTGCCCACGATGGCGGGCTGCAACAGGTAGTTCTCGCTGCTCATGTAGACCATGAACAACGCGAAGGCGAGCGCGCCCGTGATCGCCCCCTGGGTGAGCGCCAGTGAGACGAAGACCACCCCTCCGAGAAACCCGCCGATCTGTGGGATCAGGTTGGTGATGGTCACCCAGATCGCAGCCAACAGGATGAGGGGCACCCCAAGCAACAGGCCAACCACCAGGATGTAGGTGCCGTTCATCACCGCCAACAGCAGCGATCCGGCGAAGTAACGACCGAGGGTCTCATAGACCAGCCGACCCGCTCGATCAGCCCTTTCCTTGAGGTGACGAGGCACCAACGACCGCGCCCTTCTCACCAGCACCTCGCCGTCGATCAGCAGGGCCAACGCCACCAGCAGAACCTGCACCACATTCACCACCGCCCCCACTCCCCGGCTCACCACCTCGCTCACGGTGTCGGTGGTGATGGTGCCCGGAAGTTCGGCCAGCCACTCGTCGGAGCGCTCGGCCAGGTCGGCCTCCTCCAGCCGGTTGCCGATGAGGGGGAAGTCGTAGAACTCTTCGATGGTGGCGGGGAGGTCGTCGCCGAAAGCGGCCGCCTCCCGCACCGCCGGCGGGCCGAGCAGCGCCACCACCGCGCCCAACACCGCCAGCGCCACCAGGCAGACCACCCCGGCCGCCGCACCTCGCGGCATCGCCCGGTTCTGTAATGCGCGCACGGGAGTGTCGAAGGCCAGGGCCAGCACGGCGCCGACCACGATCTTGGTGAGCGAATCGACCGCGGAGCCGAACAGGCCAAGCGCTGCCAGCAGCAACACCAGCCCGACGGCCACGTGCAGATACGACATGGCGTCGACGACGACGAGCGTCCTCCCCTCGTCGAGCCCCAGCTCGCGGGCCAGCGGGGTGGGCTCGATGGGCTCGGGCGGATCGGGATGGTCTTCGGGATCCCGCCCCGCATCGTCGTTCGACATCAATGGGTAGCGTAGGCGTCGATGCCCACCACCGGTCGTTCCGATGCACCCGTGTGGACCGTCCGTCGGGTCCGAGCTTCGTGGTCGTCGGTCGGGCTGGTGCTCGCCACGGTGGTGGCGGTATTGGTGGCCCGCGCCATCTTCGTCGCCGCCAGCCAGCCGATCGGGTGGGCGGTGGCGGCACTCACGGTGGCCGTGGTCATCTCGCCCCTCATCGAGCTGGCCGATCGCGTCATGCCACGGGCGATCGCCATCATCCTCACCTTCGTGTTCGGACTCAGCCTGATCGCCTCGGTTGGGGTGGCGTCGGTGATGGAGGCCCAGAACCAGCTCAACGAACTCAGCGAACAACTACCAGCAGCGGCGGGCGAGATCGAGGCCAGCCAAGGCCCCGATGGGATGTTCGCCCAGGTAGGGCTCGAATCGTTGGTCCAGGATCTCGTCGATCAGATGACCGAGCGGGTTTCTCCCACCCCCACCGTTGAGGACGCGGTCGGGACGGTACCCGCCTTCTTCGTCAGCGGCGTGCTCGCCATCTTCTTCCTGGTGTGGGGACCGTCGATGTTCGATGGCTTGGCCCGCCAGATCACCGACCCTGAGCGCCAACGGCTCTTCACCGAGTGGGTCACCGCCGCGGTCGTGGCGACTCAGCGCTACATCATGGGCACGGTGGCCATGGCCGTGGTGGTCGGCACGATCGGCGGAGGGTTGGCGTGGTGGGCCGACCTGCCGACACCCATGGTGTTGGGGGTGGTCCTCGGAGCCGCCAGCTTGGTGCCCTACGTGGGGGTGCTGTTCGGTGCCGCGCCGATGCTGTTGTTGGCCGCCGGGTTCGAAGACGTCGCCACCACCGCGGCGTTGTTCGTCGCCCTGGTGGGGCTGCAGGCAGCGGCGACCTTCGCCCTGCGCCGCTTGGTCGAGCACCGCTCGTTGCGGGTGGGTCCCGCGGTCATCGTGGTCGCTGCTCTCATCGGGTCCGACGCCTATGGAATCGGTGGGGCGCTGGTGGCCACCGTCGCCGCCATCGTGGTGGTGGCCCTGATCGATCAGGCCGACCGCTCCGAGGCCCGTCTGCCCGAACCTGCAAGCGCGTAGATGGAACGCACGGCATGGATGAGTTGGAGTTCGGGCAAGGACTGCACGCTGGCTCTCGCCGTCGCCCGTAGCGAAGCGATACCGATCACCACGCTGTTGACCACCCTCAACGGTGAAGCCGACCGGGTCGCCATGCACGCGGTTCGCCGCACCCTGCTCGAGGCCCAGGCGGAACGACTCGGTCTGGCCCTGCACGTGGTCGAACTGCCCGCGCCGTGCCCCAACGAGACCTACCAACAGCTGATGGCCGAGGCCATGGCCACCGCCGCTGCCCAACACGTTGATCAGGTGGTCTTCGGCGACCTGTTCCTCGAAGACATCCGCCGCTACCGGGAACAGGCCCTGGCCCCCACCGGTATCACGGCCACCTTTCCAATCTGGGGTCGCAGCACCGATCGCCTTGCCTACGAGATGATCGACGGAGGGATCAACGCCGTGCTCACCTGTGTCGACCTGGCCAAACTCCCGGTCGAGTTCGTCGGTCGACCCTTCGACGCTGACCTGCTCTCGGATTTACCCGCCGGCGTCGACCTCTGCGGCGAGAACGGCGAGTTCCACACCTTCGTCTGGGACGGTCCGGGCTTCAGCCACCCGATCCCGGTGGAGACCGGCGAGATCGTCCAGCGCGACGGTTTCGCCTTCTGCGACCTCGACTTCACCGGGCCGGATCTCGCCGGGCCGGTCAGGCCTCACACGTAGGTCGAGCCCTTCATCCCGTCGATGTCCTGGCGGATCTCCACGTTGACCAGAGCGGGCTTGCCCGAGGCGAACGCCCGCTCGATGGCCGGCCCGATCTCGGTGGGCTTGGTGACGTGTTCGCCGTGTCCGCCGAGGGCTTCGACCACCTTGTCGTAGCGGGTGTAGGTGAGCTCGGTGGCCACCAGACGCTCGCGGCCATAGAGCAGGGCCTGGGGTCGCATCATCTGACCCCACGCGGCGTCGTTGCCCACCACCCCGACGATGGGCAGGCCGAAGCGGACGGCGGTGTCGTACTCGAACCCATTGAGGCCGAAAGCCCCGTCGCCGTAGATGATCAGCACCCGACGGTCCGGATGGGCGACCTGAGCGGCGAGCGCAAAGGGCATTCCCACGCCGAGGGTGCCGAGCGGGCCCGGGTCCATCCACACTCCCCGGTCGGGCACCCGCAGCACCTTGGACGCCTGGGCCACGATGTCGCCGCCGTCGCCGATGACGATCATCTCCGGATCGGAGGCCACCGCGTCGGCGATCGCCGCGCACAGTCGCATGGGGTCGATCGGCACCTCATCGCTGTTGAGCTGGGTGGCCAGTTCGGCTTCAGCACCAGCTTCGATCGAACGCAGAGTGGCCGACCACGAGCTGGCATCGACAGCGTGGCCACTCGCAGCCAGCGCGTCGACCAGCGCGTCGAGGTTGGCGCCCAGGTTGCCCACGAGGCCCACGTCGGCCGAGCGGTTCTGGCCGACCAGCACCTCGTCGAGCTCGAGCTGGACGATGGTGGTGTCGGCGGGGATCGACTCGCCGTAGCGCATCCGGAAGTCGAGAGGCGTGCCCGCCAGCAGCACCAGATCAGCCTCGGCCAGCGCCTGCTTGCGGCTCCGGTTGAAGAACTGGGGGTGGCTCATGGGAAGTTGGCCCCGGCCCATGCCGTTGGTGAAGCACGGGATGGAGGTGGCCTCGACGAAGC
>CAZEFG010000024.1:0-15533 GCA_964511355.1 uncultured Iamiaceae bacterium | reverse complement strand
TCGTTCGGCCTGCTGTGGGTGGGCAAGTTCTTGTTCCTCGACGCCATCATGTTCAAAGGCGTCGATGCCTCCGCGGTGCGGTCCTGAGCCAGCAAGCATCTGACCGGTGATCGACGCGACGCTGCGCCAGGCGGCCGAGGCCGCTCGGGGTTTCATGCCGTCCGACGAGGGTTTGGCCCTGCACCGGGCCGCCCTGTTGGCCAGCGGGGGACCGTTGCTCGAGGTTGGTAGCTACTGCGGCAAGTCGGCCATCTACCTCGGCGCCGCGGCACGCGAGCTGGGCACAGTGCTGTTTGCCGTCGATCACCACCGGGGCTCAGAGGAGAATCAACTCGGTTGGGAGTGGCACGAACCTGATCTGGTCGACCCGGCGGTCGGGCTGATGGACACCCTGCCGGTGTTCCGACGCACCATCCATGATGCGGGCCTCGAAGGCACCGTGATCGCCGTGGTAGCCGACTCTCCGACGCTCGCCCGGCACTGGACCACCCCGCTCGGGTTCTTGTTCATCGACGGGGGCCACGGCCAGGAACCCGCCCACCGTGACTACGAGATGTGGGTGCCCCATGTGGCCACCGACGGGATCCTCGCCATCCACGACGTGTTCGCCGATCCGGCCGACGGAGGCCAACCACCCTTTGAGATCTACCGGCGGGCCCTCGACTCGGGAGCCTTCACCGAGCTCAGCGCTACCGGCTCGCTACGGGTCCTGCGCCGCACCGGCCCCGGTATCTGAGCCAGAGCGCTTGCGCCTGGCGGGTCCGCCCGGGCCCATTACCCGAGGCCTTTCGCGTTCCGTGCCGATTTGGAACGCTCTCGTTGACCCGGATCGCCACAGAACGCGGGCCGGGCGGGGGAGATGGCCGGAGGTGAGGATCGGGGCGCCCTCAGAGTGAGCGCTGGGACGGGTCGAGTTCGTGGTCGTCGAGGCTGAGCAGGGGCGGGAAGAAGTCGTGATCGGCGAAGAAGCCGGCGGTGGGTGAGGTCCCCTCGATCGCGTCGGCGGCGAGGATCACCGCGGCCGCGGTGTAGGTGCTCTGTTCCTCGGCGGGGAACCGCACTTCCTCGGGGAACACGACGCCGGTCCAGTACCGGCCGTCGGGCGTGCGGTAGCGCTGGGCCCAGGTGAACAGCTCGCGGGCGCGGGCCGATTCGCCGGCGGCGAGGTGGGCCAGGGTGCATTCGCAGGTCTCGGCGATGGTGACCCACGGGCGGTCCGACACGCATCGCACCCCCAACTCGGGCATCACGAAGGTGTCGTAGCGGGCGGCCAGGTGATCCTTGGCGCGCTGGCCGGTGATCGCGCCGGCCAGGATCGGGTAATACCAGTCCATGGCCCAGCGGTGCTTGGGGGCGAAGGCATCTGGCTCGTGCTCGATGACGTGGGCGAGTTGGGCGGCGCTCAACTCCCAGTCGGGTCGATCGTGGCCGAGTTCGGCGGCGATGGCGATGGCGCAGCGCAGGCTGTGGCAGATGCTGGAAGACCCGGTGAGCAGGGCGAACGACCACGGGGTGCCGTCGGCGTGGCGGGCCCAGAGGATCTCGCCCCGAGGGGTCTGGAGTTCGAGGACGAACTCGATGGCGGAATCGACCACGGGCCACATCGACTCGAGAAAGCCGCGGTCGGCGGTGAGCAGCCAGTGGTAGTAGACGCCGGCGGCGACGTAGGCGACGGTGTTGGCGTCGAGCTTGTCCTGTTCGATGCTGTCGGCCAGGTAGTACTGGTGCCAAGCGCCGTCGGGGCGCTGGATGTCGGCCAGCCACTGATAGGCCGCCTCGGCTTCGGCCACCAGCCCGGTGCGGGCGAGGGCCATGGCCGCCTCGACGTGGTTCCACGGGTCAGCGTGGCCGCCCGGGGTCCAGGGAATCATGCCGTTGGGAAGCTGCCAGTCGGCCACTGCTTCGGCGGTGAGGCGCATGTCGGCGGAGGTGACGATGCCCGTCACCTCGGGAGCGACCAGCGTGGCGGGCCGGTTGGCGGCCGGGCCGGAATCAGGCGGCATGCTGATGCACCTGGGCGGGCTTGGTGGCGTAAATGGCGATGCTCTTGCCGAGAACCGGGTTGATGACCCGTTCGAGGAGGCGGGTGAAGACGGGCTGGTCGGTGATGTCCCACACCAGCAGGCGGTGGTAGGCCTTGACCAGCGGGTTGGTGTCGTTGTCGATCCCCACTGCGCACTTGAGCCACCAGTAGGGGGTGTGCAGACCGTGGGCGAGATGGGTCCGTCCGGGCGACAGACCGGCGTCGGCCAGCAGGTTCCTCATGTGGCCCTCGGTGTAGATCCGCAGATGGCCGCCTTCGGCGATCGGGGCGTGGTAGGACTCCGACAGCTTCCAGCACACCGTCTCTGACAACCAGGCCGGGACGGTGACCGCCAGGGTGCCGCCGGGCTTGAGGACTCGGGCGAGCTCGCGGATGGCGATGTCGTCGCCGGGCAGATGCTCGAGCACCTCGGAGGCGATGATGCGGTCGAAGGAGTTGTCGGGGAACGGAAGGCGGTGGGCGTCGCCCCGCACGCTGGAACCGTCGACCCCGGGAGGTGCCTCGCCCGCCTCGTTCATGGCCCCGAACAAGGCGTTCACCTCACGCAGCTCGTCGAGGCTGTAGTCGAACGCCACCACGGTGGCGCCCCGGCGGAGTGCCTCGAACGCGTGACGTCCGAACCCACAGCCGAGGTCGAGCATCCGTTCGCCCGGTTGTAGGCCCAAGAGGTCGTAATCGGCTGTGAGCATGAAGAACCGTTCGTGGGGTGCTTTCGAGAGGGCGGGGTCAGGCCGAGCGGCGCTCGTGGTCGGCCAGGAGTGCACGGTACTGCTCGACCGTGGCTTCTGCGGTGTGGCGCCAACTCCAGCGGCTGATCACCCGCTCCCGGCCAGCGGCACCGACGCGGGCGCGGGCCTCGGGATCGTCGAGGGCCTGGCCGATCCGCGCCGCCAACGCGGCCGAGTCTCCCGGTTCGACCGAGAAGCAGGTCTCGCCGTCGACGCCGGTGACCTCGGGCAGGGCGCCGCCGGTGGTGGCGACGAGGGGAACGCCACAGCTCATGGCCTCGATGGCAGGGAGAGAGAAGCCTTCGTAGAGCGAGGGCACGACCGCCAGCTCCGCCTCGGAGTACAGCTCGACGATCCGGTGGTCGGTCACCCCGGACACGAACTCGATGTGGTCGGTGAGGCCGAGGTCGGCGATCGTCTGAGCGGAGGGACCGCCGGGCTTGGGTTTGCCGATCACGACCAGGTCGACGTCGCGTTCGGTACGGAGCTTGGCCACCGCTTCGAGCAGGTAGCGCAGGCCCTTCATGGTGACATCGGCGCTGGCGGTGGTGATGAGCCGACCGGGCTTGCGGGCCACGTGATCGAGCGGTTTGAACAGGTCGGGGTCGACCCCCACGGGAACGACATGAAGGCGGTCGAGTGGCACCTGGTGGTCGCGGTGGATGTCGGCGAGGGAGTTCTCAGAGACGGTGACGATACGAGGCAGGCGCGACGCGACCCGCGTCTGCATCTTGGTGAACGAGTACCAACGGGCCCGGGCGAAACGCTGGTAGGCCGAGGGGGCGTGTTCGATCTCGAGGCGACGGTCGACGGTGATCGGGTGATGCACCGTCGACAGGACGGGGAGTCCCATGCGTTGAATGGCCAGCAGGCCATAGCCGAGGCTCTGGTTGTCGTGGACCAAGTCGAAATGGTGAACCCGGTGACGAAGGTGCTGGGCCGCTCGGATCGAAAACGCGAGGGGTTCGGGGAAGCTCCCGCCGATGAAGGCGGCCAGCTCGACCGCGTCGCCCAGCGTCTTGATCTCCCACACCCCCGGCATCCGGAGGGGGAAGTAGTCGTTGTAGATGTCGAGGCTGGGCAACTCGACCAGCGGGATGCGAGGGTCGAGCTCGGGATAGGGCTGGCCTCCGAGTACCTCGACGCGGTGACCGAGGTCGACCAACGCCTTGGACAGGTGGCGAACGTAGATCCCTTGGCCGCCGACGTGGGGCTTGCCCCTATAGGCGAGGAGCGCGATCCGCAGCGGTGCATCTGAGCTGGTCATTGGCCGAACAGCCTCCCCGGGACATGACCGCCCGGTCAAGTAGCGCCGCGCTCCGCGTCAGTGGGCACCACCGGGGCCTATCGTGCGGGAGGCCACAGCAACGGAGGGTCGAGTCGCTGACCACGGGTGATCGCACCGATGCCCCGCCCCGGGGCCCAACCACCCCACACAGCAGTGCGGAGATCGAACGCGCCCTCGCGGAGTTGGTGGCGGCGCACAGCGACACGGTGTACCGGTTGGCCCGATCGATCGTGCACGATCCGGCGCTGGCCGACGACGTGGTGCAGGAGACGCTGGTGAAGGCGTGGCGGGCCATTCCCGACTTCGACGGGCCGATCCCGCGGGCCTGGCTGATGAAGGTGGCCCGCAATACCGCGATCTCGCTGTTGCGGACCCGACGCGACCAGGTGCGCGAGACATCGGACTTCGACGAGGTGGTCGCAGCCGGGAGTGGCCCTGCCACCACCACCGTCGATCGGGCGGCCCTCGACCGCCTGTGGGCCGCCATGGGTGACCTTGACGAGTCGTCGCGGTCGATGGTCGTGCTCCGGGAGCTGAACGGGCTGTCATATGAAGAGATCGCCGAAGTTCTCGATCTGCCGTTGGCCACGGTGAAAACCCGGTTGTTCCGGGCCCGTCGGGCCCTACAGGTGAAGATGGAGGCATGGCGCGGATGACCCGACACCCCAGTGACGACAAGCTGGTGCAGTGGCTCGAGTCGGGCCGTCCCCGGCGCGTCGGCCGTCACGTCGAGGAATGCGACGTGTGCATGGAGCGGCTGGAGGCAGTTTCGGACCTCGACGGGGGCCTGATCACCGAACTGGAGTCGGCGAGCGCGCCGCCGGCTGACCTGCACGCTCGAACAACCGGCGGGGTCAGCGATCGGCTGGCGGCCGAGGAGGCCCTCGCGTCGGTGCTCGACCTGTTCACCGTGCCCTGGCGGACCGCAACCACCATCTTGGACACCGCGCCTATCCGCAGAGACGCCCCCAGGACCCACGACAGGAGCAGCGATGAGTGACGTTTGGCAGTGGGCGATCCTGGTGGTCGCCATCGGGATCATGTCGGGTCTGGCCGGTGCGGGGATTTTGATGATCGCCCTCACCAAGGGCCGCGACCAGGATTCGCTCTACCGGGATTCGGCCCGGTCGCTGGCCATGATCTGGTTCGCCGTATTTTCGACCGCTGGCATCATCATCGCCATCTCGGTCGTCAACGAGGATTCCTTCGAGGATGTGCCGGCGGCCCTGCGGGACCTGGTGCCCCAGCTGATCGTCGCCGGCTTGATCGTGGTCGTGGGGCGGGCGTTGGCTCTGGCGGCGGGAAGCTACGTGGCCCGTACCGTGGCCGTGCACGGCCGCATACGGGACCAGGCCGCGTTGCTGGTGCGCACCACGGTGACCGCCGCCGCGGTGGTGATCGCCATCGACCAACTGGGCGTCGACACCACCCTCTTGCAGATCATCGGAGCCGCCGTGGTGTTCGGGCTGGCGGCGGCTTCGTCGCTGCTGGTGGGGCTCGGCGGTCGGGACATGGCGGCCGAGGTGGCGGCAGGCCGGTACCTGGCTCGCGTCGTGCGCCCGGGCGACCACATCGAGGTGGTGATGGCGGGGGAGGCGGTGACCGGCCGGGTGGCCGGATTGCACCCGGCGACCATTGAGGTGGCCCTGGCCGATGGAAGCAGCCGACATCTCAGCAACTCTCAGGTCTTTTCCGCCGGACCCCGGGTGGTGCCAGGCCCGAGCCCAGAAGAAATCTGAAGATTTCTCGCGACTTTCGGGCGTGGGCTGCGTTGTAGGGGGTACAGGGTCAACGGCTGAGCAAGCCGAACCCGATAGATCGAAGCACTGGAATTGGACTCCCGGTACTTCCCTTCAAGGCCGATGGCCACCCATCCCCCGGGTGGCCATTAGCCGTTTTGGCGCCCGCGAGCTTCTCACCCCAACGCGGTGATGAGGGCGGCTTCGACCTCCGGGGTGAGGGTGGTGGCGAAGGTGGCGGTGAGGTGTCCGTGGTCGAAGAACACGATCACGCCGCCGACCACGGCGGGGCAGACCAGATCGCGACACAGCAGGTGGTTGACGTCGAGCACTTGCACCTTGCCGCTCCGGTCGTCGAGGCCCGCCTCGGCCAACGGGTCGGGCTCGAGTCCGTCGGGGTAGCGGGTGGCGCAGTTCGAAGGGGCGTGCAGGTGGCGGGCGACGCACTCAGGGTGGTTCCTGGCACCGCTCGGGGTGTCGCGGATAACCAGCACGGACACGTCGGCGTCGGTGATCCGGCCGAGGACGCGCCCGTAGGACTCCTTGGCCACGGCGTGGCGGTCCGAGCGGTCGACCCCCACCAGGTGACGGGCGGTGCGGTTCGACATCACGACCAGGTCGAAGCCTCCGCTGGTGACCTCATCTACGGCCCATTCGTTCCAGGCTCGGCAGTTCTCGCTGACCTCGTCGTCGCCCATGTCGACCGCCAGGTCGACGGTGTAGCACTCCGACACCAGATAGGTGGTCAGCGACCAGTCTCGATCGGCCATGGCCGAGGCGATCGCCGGATGCCAGTGGCCAGCGTGCGAATTGCCGACCAGGGCTATGCGCACAGTGGCCTCCTCGGGGCCGTAGTGGCAGATACGGCGGTCGGTGAAGGGGCGGTTGTTCCAGCACTGGTCCTGGTAAAGGACCGGCCGATCCTCGCGGGCGAATGTCGGTCGGGTGTACAGGGTGGCGTCGCCCGGAAACTCGCAGTCGGGGTTGCGGGCCGCTTCGGCCCCCAGGCACGACGGCGGATCATCGAGCAGGGTCAACATCCGGTCGACCTCGGCCCGAGCCTGGCCTTCGGAGTTGGTGAGCACCGCCAGAGCCGATCCGACGACAACCGCCAGGCCGATGGCCATGGCGCCGAAGGTCGGACCGGGCCTCAGCTGGTTCGTGCGTCGACGCAGCGGGTCCTCGACCGCCTTGGTGGTGGCTGCAGCCAGGGCGAAGGTGATGGCGAGGATGATCAGCTTGAGCCGCAGGGTCAGGTCGGTTCCGAGCGCGAACGGAGCGATGACGATCAGCGGCCAGTGCCAGAGGTAGAGCGAGTACGACACGTCGCCCGTCCAGGTCACCGGGCGCCAGCCCAACGCCCATCCCGGTCCGCCCCGAAGCCCGGTCACGCCTGCCGCGATCACCAGCATCGTTCCCCCCACCGGGACCAACGCCGCCAGCCCGGGAAAGGCAGTGGTGTGGTCGTAGGTGAACATGGCCCAGCCGATGAGTCCCAGGCCCAACCACGCGGCGGCAACCCGCACCAGCGGGGGCAGGCGATCGATTCCGAAACCGGCGGTGGCGGCCAACAACCCCCCGGCGGCCAGTTCCCATACCCGGGTGGTCGACACGAAGTAGGCCCGACCAGGCTCGGTGGCGGTCAACGACGCCGACCACCACAGCGAGACGCCCAGTACCAGAACGATCCCCGCTACCGACAGTCGACGCCGGTTCTCGCCCTCGTCTCTGTGATCGGTGCCGGTGCCGGTGTCGCGTCCGAACCGGCGGACCGCCAGCCAGGCCAGCGCGCCCATCAGCACCGGCCACAACAGGTAGAACTGCTCCTCGATCGAAAGCGACCAGTAGTGCTGCAACGGTCCAGGCGGGACGTCGGCCGCGAGGTAGTCGGTGGCGGTGTGGGCGAGGTACCAGTTCTGGACATAGGTCGCCGAGGCGATCACCTCGCGGGCAACCTCGGATCGCACCGTCACCGGCAGCCACATGACGGCGCCCGCCAGCGTGGCGAGGAGCACCAGCCCCGCCGAGGGCAACAGTCGCCTCACCCGCCGAGCCCAGAAATCGAGCAGATCCCGGCCCGAGCCGACGGGTCGACGAAGGAGATGGCCGGTTATCAGGAAGCCCGAGATGACGAAGAAGACGTCGACCCCTACGTAGCCCCCGGAGAGACGGCCGGGCGAAAGGTGGTAGATGAGCACGCCCATGACCGCCACCGCTCGCAGCCCCTGGATGTCGGATCGGAACGGGGCGGCACCGCTGGCGGCATCGAGGCTTCGGGTCGCGGCGGCCCGGGTGGTCGTCGCCATCGGCGCCGACGCTAGCCCGAGCGCGGGTCCGGTAGCGTCCAGCCATGCGCGGTCTGGTTCAGCGGGTGAGCGAAGCGTCGGTGACCGTCGACGGAGAGGTCGTGGGGCGGATCGGGCCGGGCCTCTGTGTTTTGGTGGGGGTCACCCACGCCGACGGCGAGTCAGCGGCGGCCAAGCTGGCCAACAAGATCTGGGGCCTGCGGATCTTCGACGACGATCAGGGGGTGATGAACCGGTCGGTGGCCGATGTCGGCGGCGAGGTCCTGGTGGTCAGCCAGTTCACCCTCTACGGCGACGCCAGCCGGGGTCGTCGACCCAGTTGGATCGACGCCGCCCGGCCGGAACAGGCCGAACCGTTGGTCGACCGGGTGGTCGCCGAGCTCGAAATTCTGGGGGCCAGCGTGGCCACGGGGCGGTTCCGGGCCGACATGGCCGTGGCCCTGGTGAACGACGGACCCGTCACTCTCCTTCTCGAAGCCTGACCCCGCGGGCCACGACCCAGGCAGCAACCAGGAGAACCATGGCGGCCGCGATGGGGGGACGGTCGCCGAGCGAGACGGCCCAGGTGTTGCCGACTCGACGTTCGACGGTGGCGTGCAGGACGGCTTGTTCGCTGACCTTGGTGCGCTGGCGGACATCGCCCTCGGGGTCGATCACCGCCGAGAACCCCGTGGGGGCGGCCTGAAGAACCCACCGGCCGGTCTCGCGTGCCCGGAGCCTCGACGACGCCACCTGCTGGCTCTGGATGATCGTCAACCAATACGACGCGCCGTTGGTGGGGTTGAGCACGACCTCGCCCCCGAGTTCAACTCCTTCACGTACCCGCCCTGCGAAGAAGACCTCCCACGAGATGGCGACCGACATCGGTCCCACGGTGGTGTCGACGATGGCGGGTCCGGTGCCGGGAATCGCATCTCGCCCCTGGATGGTGTCGCCCGCGATCCGTTGCAACAACGAACGGAACGGTGTGACCTCGCCGAAGGGGACCCGACGGACCTTGTCGTAGCGGTCGACGATCTCCCCGTCGGCATCGATCACGACCGAGGCGTTGTAGAAGCGGTCGGGAGGCGAGGACTCGACCACACCGACCACCAGCGGAGCGTCGAGGCGCCGGGCCAGCTCGCTCAGGGCGACGAACCGCTCGGATTCGGCGAAGTCCTCGCCGCCGTGGATGACGTTCTCGGGCCACAGCACCAGATCGACCGGGGTCTCGATCAGCTCGGAGGCGTCGAGGTGCGCCTGGAACACGACCTCGCGCCCGGCCAGCGAGTCGCGGGTGCGTTGAGGACCGCCACCCTGGACCACCGCTACGTCGAGGGTGCCGACGACCCGCGGTGTCGGCACCACCGCGGCGAGCACCAGTGTGACGACCACTACGACCACGGCGATCCCCGCCGGGCGGTGCTCCCGACTGGTGGCGGAGGCGAGGGCCTGGCCCACGACCACAGTGACGGCCACCAGCAGTAGCGGTCCGGCGATGGTGACCACCGACCCGAGCGGTCCGCCGATCTGGCCCTGGGGCAGGGTGGCCAGCGGCACGCCCCCGAAGGGGAACGACCAGCGCAGCGCCTCGGCCAGCGTGAAGGCGGCGGGCAGCCCGAGACGGCGACCTCGGCCGGGTGGAACCAGCGCGGCCGCCACTGCGAAGTACCCGGCGTAGAGCGCCACGGCCACCAGGTAGCCCGGCGGCGTCATGTCCCACATCCACACCATGCCGATGGACAACCACACGGCAGCGACCAGCCAGGTGCGTCCGAAACGCACCTTGGGGGGCTGATCGGCGATCAGGCGATCGAGGATGGCGATGCCGACGAAGGCCATGGGCCACCAACCCCAAGGGGGGATGGAGGCGACGATGGCCAGACCGGCGACGGTGCCGCGCAACCACACCGGCAGGGTGGTTCGGGTGGGTCTGCCGATGGGAGCAGCGATGGAGGAGTTGGTCACGCCAGGGCCGGAACCGGTACTCCGTCGTCATCGACCAACTGCCAGAACACGACGATTCGCTCGCGGGCCGAACCCTTGGGATGGCAAGCGAAGGTGGTGGCGGTGTACTCGTAGCTCTGGTCGGCGATCCAGAGCGCCTCGGGTTCGACGATCTCTGTGCGGGTGGCGACGTAGGTGAAGGTGTCGCCCTCGTACTCGATGATCATCTCGTCGCCCGGTTCGATCAGGTCGAGGTCGTGGAAGGGCCGGGAATAGGTGACCCGGTGGCCGGCGATGACCATGTTGCCGACTTGGCCGGGATTGGCGGTGCCCTCCCAGTGGCTCGGCCCCCGGTTGATCATGGTGAGGCTCATGCCCTGGTGGAGTTCCTCGGAGATGTTCAGGCGGGGAATCCGGATGTGGCCGATCACGACATCGTCAGGTTCAGCCTGATAGGCGTTGAGCGGAATGGGGCCCGGAACCGGTAGATCGGGAAGCGGGGGCGCGGTGGTTGTAGTGGTGGTCGACGGGGCCCGGAGGGCAGGCCAGTCGGCTGAGTAGGCGGCGAGGGTTGCCGCTCCGAGCTTCTCGCCGGCGGCTTCGGCACCGTCGGCGCTGGAGCAGGCAGTGAGCAGCGCGCACCCTGCGACCAGGAGAGCAAGCAGGCGGTGGGGTCGGCGTCGGGTCATCGGCACCTCACTATGGTGGCCTGTCGGAAGTTCGAGGGAAAGCCGCGAACTTGCCTGTCGGCGCCTGGTGCGTCGCCACAAGGATCTGAACCCGAAAGGCCCGCTGCGATGGTGAACCGCATCCCTCAAACCCCACCCCGCGGTCGCTCGTCGCGATCGAGCAGAGGTCGAGCCCCCCTCGCTGCAGTGGCGGCGCTGACGATGGCTCTGATGGTGGTGTTCGGTGCCGCCCCGGCCGGTGCTCACGGCGGTCCAGCCCAGATCGAGGTGGGCGACCCGGAGCCCGCCGGTGATCTCACCCTGACCTTTCCGGTTCGGATCACCTATGAGGGCGACGGTCACACCGTCGACGAGGTCGACGGCCTGACCGTGAGCGGCAAGGGTCCCGACGGAGCCGAACTCGGTCCCCAAGATGCGTTCGTTGCGGGCGACGCCCCCGGGGTGTTCGTGGCGACGGTGACGCTGCCAGCCGAAGGGACCTGGGAGCTGATTGTGGCAAGCGTGGAGCCGCCGGGCAGCACCAACCTGGTGGCAGAGGTGGCCAGTCCAGTCACCGAAACGACTTCCGGCGACGGTACCGGTTCAATCGACACGGCCCCCGATTCTCCCGACGACGTGGCCCCCGACGAGGTGGATCCTGGTGATGACACCGTGGGTTCGGGCGCTGCTGGTTCGGACGCTGCTGGCTCGGGCGACGACCTCGATGCCAGCGACACCGCCGTCGATGGCGACTCCGACGACAGTGTGGGCATCCCCATCTACGCCATCGTCATCGCGGTGGTGGCGGCGGGTGCCGCGGCGGTGGTGGGCTACCGCTGGGCCAACCGGAAGCCCAACTAACCCGCCGCCGTCGCAACTGCCCGCCGTTTTCGACGATTATCGGTGAAAACGGCGAGAAGTTGGGAGGGAGAGGAAGGTGGTCAACCGGTGAGCCGGGCGACGGCCTGATGGGCGGAGTTGATGCAGGCCGGGATCCCAACCCCCCGATAGGCCGCTCCCGCCAGCGCGATGCCGGGCGCCGCCGCGCCGAGCGCAGCCTCGATGGCGTCGACCCTCTCTAGGTGGCCGGGGGTGTACTGCGGGAACGAGCGGTGCCAGCGGGTGATGCGCACTTCGTCGGGTTCGCCCCTCAGGTCCATGGTGGTGCCCAGGTCGGCGAGGATGGCCGCCAACAGGGTGTCGTCGTCCATCGCCAAGGCCCGCTCGTCTCCGAACCGACCCGCCGAGGCACGGACCAGGAACCGGCCGGGTTTGGCGAGGTGCGGCCATTTCGACGACGACCACGAGGCGGCGGTGAGCATCAGGCCTTCGACCCGTGGAACCAGATAGCCGCTGGAGTCGAGGGGTCGGCCCGCCGCCGAATCGGGGAAGGCGAGCGCCAACAACACGACCGACGAGTAATCGATGGCGGCCAAGCCCCGGGCCGCCTCGGGCGCCTCCTGGTCAAGGAGCCGGGCGGCGACGAAGGCCGGCGTGGCGATGACCACGCCGTCGACCGGCGTCACGTCATCGGCGGTGCGAACTTCCCAGCCGTCGCCGACTCGGACGAGCTCGGTGACCGCGGACCCGACCCGGAGATCGGCGGGCTCGGTGCCGGAATGGTCAGCGGAGATGGCCTCGACCAGGGCTTCGATGAGACGGCCCAGGCCCTTGCGGAGCGTGTAGAAGACCGGAGCGGGTGGCGTGCCGGGCGGAGGTACGGGCGCCGCGGCCCGCTGCGCCCGTAGCGCGGCGATGAGGCTGGCTTCGGTGCCCGATGCGGCGGCCGCGATCTGGGGTGCTCCGGCGGCGAGGCTGAGGCGGTCGCTGTCGCCGGCGTTGATGCCGCCGAGAAGCGGGTCGACGAGCCGTTCGAGGATCTCGTCTCCCAGGCGCCGCCGGATCAGCGAGCCCACCGACTCATCGCCGTCGGGCCGATCGTCGGGGCGCTCGAGGTCCTCGGCCGCTCGCTTCACCGCGGCTTCGCTCACCACCCCCGACGCCGCCAGGGCTTCGAGGTCGGTGGGAATGCCGAGAACGTTGCCTTCGGGAATGCGGCGCAGCTCTCCCCGGCTGTAGATGTAGGCGGACCCGGGAGGTTGGGGGAGCAACTCGTCCTCGAGCCCCAGGCGGCGGATCAGGTCGACCGCGTACGGAACCCGGGCCAGTACCGAGTCGGGACCACGGTCGAGGTCGACCCCGGCGAAGGGCGAGGTCTGGATCTTGCCGCCGAGGGTGTCGTCGGCCTCGAACAGGTGGACCCTGTGGCCGGCCTGGTGCAGCGCGTGGGCGGCGGTCAGCCCGGCGATACCTCCACCGATGACCGCGAACCGACCGGGCCCGGTCATCGTGGCTGGCCGGGTTGGGGCCCGGCGGGCTGCTCGACGAGATCGATGATCCTCAGTTGGAGACCGGCGTCGGTGGCGACTCGCTCGACGTGGGCACGAAAGGACGGCCACAGGGGAGCCACGGCCACCACGATCACTCCATCGGCCCGGCCGGTTTCGCCCAGCTCGGCCACGATCCCCAACAGGTGGGCGCCGTGGCCTCGCCCATGGCGCACCGCGGCCCATTCGGGCCAGGGCAACAGCCCCGCCCGCTCGGCGATGTCGGCCGCTAGGTCGTGTCGGGCGGCGGCGTCGTCGGTGGTGGGCGCCGGACCTGAGAAAAGGGCCTTGGTGGCCTTGGGCATCTGTTCCCAGACGGCCGCCAGCTCGGCTGCTGCTCGTGCTCGATCATCCTCGTCCCATTCGTAGCTGTAACCAGCGGGGCTGGCAGCGGGGGACGAGGCGTCGGTCACGATTCGCTGCCTCCGTCGGCGCGACCCTCGGTGTGCACCAGATCGACCACATGGGCCAGCACCCCCGGGTCGGTCTCGGGCAGTACGCCGTGGCCGAGGTTGAAGATGTGCCCGGGATCGCCCCCGTTGAGAGCGAGAACAGCTCGCACCTCGTCCTCGACGGCGGGGATGGGTCCGAGGCAAACCGCCGGGTCGAGGTTGCCCTGGATGGTGACCGGCCGGCCGATGCGGCGGCGGGCGACGTCGATGGGGGTGCGCCAGTCGACCCCGATCACCTCGGGGCCGGTGTCGGCGATCAGGGCCAGCAACTCTCCGGTGGTGACCCCGAAATGGGCTCGGGGTACCCCGAGGTCGGCGATCTCGGCGAAAACACGGGCGGTGTATGGCATCACGAACCGCTGGTAGTCGGCAGGGTGCAGCGCCCCGGCCCAGCTGTCGAAGATCTGCAGCGCGGCCGCGCCCGCTTCGGCCTGTGAGCGAAGGGACGCGATGGCGATGTCGGTGAGGCGGTCGGCCAGCTGATGCCACAGATCGGGGTCGGAGTGCATCATGGCCTTGGTCTTGCTGTAGGTGCGCGACGGGCCACCTTCGACCAGGTAGCTCGCCACCGTGAACGGCGCACCGGCGAACCCGATGAGGGGCACATTGAGCTCGGCCACCAGGTTGCGCACCGTTTCGAGCACGTAGGGGGTGTCGATTTCGGGTTCGAGCGGCCGGAGGCGCTCAAGGTCGGCGGCGGAGCTGAACGGCTGCTCGGTGACCGGGCCGATACCGGGCACGATGTCGATGCCGAACCCGATGGCGTGCACCGGTACCACGATGTCGGAGTACAGAATGGCGGCGTCGACCCCGTAGCGGCGGACCGGCTGAAGGGTGATCTCGGTCGAGACGTCGGGCTTGGCGATGGCGTTGAGGATGCTGCCGGGCCCCCGCACGTCGTGATACTCGGGAAGCGAGCGGCCGGCCTGGCGCTGGAACCACACCGGAACCCGGTCACCGGGCTCGCGGCGGCAGGCGCGCAGGTAGGCGGAGTCGACGAAGCGGTCGTCAGCCGAGGTAGTGCTCACGGCGCTCACCGTATCCCCGTTGCCCCGGCCTCTCGAACTCACGCCTCCTGGTCCGCTTCGCCCCCGAGGGCGGGGATCGAGGCCGGTGCCCCGGGTGGTCTGGCCCGAAGTGGTGCCCGGGGGGTGAGCAGATAGGATGGCGTACCCCCTTTCAGGAGGCTGTTGCCCGAGTTGTCCACCTCGATCCACCCCGAATTGCAGGCCGAACAGGCCTACATCGATCAGGCCTACGAGTCCCTCGAAGCCAACCGGGCTGCGGCGGTCCGACTCCGCGACATGGTCGAAGTGGGCAAGGGTGGCACCGAGCAGGCCCGCTGGGAGCGAGAGGTCATCAACGACAACATCGCCCAACGCCTGCAACAGCTACATGTTGGCGATGCCGCCTTGGTGTTCGGCCGTATCGACTACGACCCCGACAACGGCGACGATCACTTCTACATCGGTCGGGTGTCGGTCTCCGACGCCGATCATGAGCCCCTGGTGGTCGACTGGCGAGCGCCCGTGGCCGAGGCGTTCTATCGCGCCACCCCTCGCCAAGCCCTCGGATTGCTCCGCCGTCGTCATTTCGCCACCCGCGGCCGCACGCTCCTCGGTATCGAAGACGAGCTGTTCGGCGAAGCGGCCGAGGCCTTGGTCAACGGCGACGGCCCGACCGTCACCGGCCACGGCGCCCTGATCGCGGCCCTCGAAACGTCGCGCACCGGCCGGCTGGGCGACATCGTGGCCACGATCCAGGGTGAGCAGGACGAAATCATCCGCGCCCCGCTCCCCGGGATTCTGGTGGTTCAGGGCGGTCCAGGTACCGGAAAGACGGTGGTGGCGCTGCACCGCGCCGCCTACCTCCTCTACACCCATCGCTTCCCCCTCGAAGGCCAGGGCGTGCTGGTGGTGGGGCCCAACCGCCTGTTCCTCAACTACATCGAGCAGGTGCTGCCCTCGCTCGGCGAAGCCGGAGTCGAGCTGGCCG
>CAZEFG010000023.1:0-15917 GCA_964511355.1 uncultured Iamiaceae bacterium | reverse complement strand
GCCACGTCGATGATCACCGCCCCTGGCTTCATGGAGCGAACCATGTCCTCGGTCACCACTGTTGGGGCTCGTCCCCCGGCGACCAGAACCGCACCGATGACAAGATCAGCTTCGGCCACGGCACGGGCGACGATCCCCCGGTTCGAGGCCAGGGTCGTGATGCGTCCCCCGTGGATCTGGTCGATGGTACGGAGACGATCGAGGCTCTTGTCGAGCAACTGCACATCGGCACCAACCCCGGCGGCGAGCCGAGCCGCGTTCCATCCGACGTTGCCCGCTCCGAGGACAGCGACCCGGGCCGGCTGAACGCCAGGAACCCCCCCGAGGAGAACTCCCCGGCCGCCTTCGTTGCGCTCCAGAAACCGGGTACCGATCTGCAATGCCATGCGGCCCGCCACTTCGCTCATGGGGGCGAGCAGAGGAAGCTCCCCGGACTCGAATTCGACGGTTTCATAGGCAAACGCGGTTACCTCGCGCTCGACCAGGGCATCCGCCACCTGGGGGTATCCCGCGAGATGTAGATAGGCGAACAGCACCAGCCCGGGACGCATTCGCTCCAGTTCCTCGGGCTGGGGCTCTTTGACCTTGCAGACGAGATCGGCCCGTTCCCAGACTTCGTCGACAGAAACGACCTCGGCGCCGGCGGCGGCGTACTCGCTGTCGAGGATGCTCGACCCGGCCCCTGCCCCGCGCTCCACAAGGACGGAGATCCCGCTGGCCACAGCCTCGCGGACTCCGTCTGGAGTCATGGCGACGCGGTTCTCCTCGGTCTTGATCTCGGTTGGTACGCCGATGACGAGTGGGGTGTTGCTCATGAGGTCAGGATCGCACGCGCACCGTCTCGTTCACCCCATCGCGCGGTCAATGTTTCGACAGTCACGAACGAGGCGAACGCCACCCCCAGCAGCTGATACGGGAAGAGGATTCCCATGATCACCAGGACGCCGAGGTGGAATCCCATCGCACACAGCACCCAGCCGAGCCGCCAGCGCCCTCCCAAAAGGGCAACAGGCGCTAGCAGCTCAACCGCCAACGACGCGGCGGCGACCGGGCCGAAGATCCAGCGCCACTCGAGTGCCAGGGCAGCCACGGGCGACACCGAGGACCCGACCAGGTCCTTGCGGAGAGCATCATGGGCCACCAAGTTGGCCAACACGTCCCCGCTCCCCCAGCCCCAACCAGACACGCGCAACTTGGCCCACCCCGCCAGGACGTAAGCAACCACCACCGAAACGACCATGATCTGAGCGGGCCATCCGTAGCGGGGACCCGCCGCCGGCGCCTGTCGTGGGGCTCCCAGCGCCATGACATCGGCGGCTGGACTCGCCGCCAGTACCAACAGATGTATGACCAGCAGGTTTTCGGTGTGGAAGATCTGACCCCACGAATTGCGGTGGCTCAGCACCAAGAGGACCCCGACGGCAAAGGTGGGACCAGTGATTCGCCAGCGCCACCCAGCCAGCGCGAGCGGCCCCACCAAGATGGTGAGGACCAACAACGCCTGTCCCACAACTGGCGCAGGTGCGGCGTCGAGAACGACCAATGGGCCAACCGGTTCGAACCGAGCAGGCGCCGATTCCGCCAGGGCGATGACATCGAACAGGTGAGGGAGACGAATGATGAGGTAGGCGAGCGCGAAGCCGACGACCAGTATGCGCAACGTGGCCAGCCGTTCGGCCCGCCCGGGGGCCAGCAGGCCCCTGGGGGTCCCTGCGATCATCCCCGATCGACCCGACACTCGGCGTGGACTTCTATTGCCAGGGGCTCCGCCCCATCGACAACGGTCGCGGTGACGTCATGGGTTTCCCGGCGAACCTGAACCACCAGGACCTGGTCCTGATCAGGCTTGCCTTGGTCGGCACCGCCCGCCTCGGGCATGGCACGGGCCACGCGGGTCGCCACCTCCTCGCACCATTGCCCGGAGTCGCCGGTGCTGACGGCGAGGTCTGCCGTTCGTACAGCGAGGATGGGCTCATCGGTCCCCGCCAACAAGACCGGAGTCAGACGCTCGACTTCGCCTGACGCGGTCAGCCCTACCGCGGTGGCGATCGTCGCTTCTCGACCACGGTCGGCGGCAAACATCGGGTAGGTCGACAAGGGGAACCCGTCGGCTGGGGAGTTGCCGAGAGCGGGGGCGACCATGAGTGCCACTACCAAGACCAACGAGGCCCAGGGGGCAAGCCGGTTCATCTCCGCAGGCTAGGGGCTGCCCTATGGTCGTTGCGTGAAGCCGAGCCGGGTGCGCCATCGACTGGCCGGCGCCGCGGTGTCGTGGCTGGCGCTGGCCGCGATCGTGCGGGTGGTCGTCGCCCTTCCCGAGCACTGTCCAGCGGTCAGCACCGAGGGGCTCATACACGGAGCAGGCGAGGCGGTGGGATGGCTGACCCGCAACCAGCACGACGACGGAACCTGGCTCTACCGGTACGACAGCGACGCCAACGAGGACCTAGGCGGTTACAACACGGTGCGCCATGCCGGGGTAGTGATGTCGCTGTACCAGGCTGCCTCCGCCGGGATTCCGGATGCTCTCGCGGCTGCCGACGCCGGGACGGCCTACGCTCTCAGCCATCTGGTCCGCCACGATGGCTGGGCGGCCTTCGAACCGAACTCAGACCGGGTCACCACGGGGGCGACCGCTCTCATGGTCGCCGGTCTGGTCCAACGGCGTCACCACACCGCTGACCCCGTCCACGACGAGCTACTCGCTGAGATGGGGCGGTTCCTCGTGGCCCACATCGAGCCGAGTGGAGCCGTGATCGAGTCCTGGGACCGAGCCGCCGAGCAACCCCGCTACGGCCTCTACTCTCCGTTCTTCACCGGCGAGGTCTACTGGGCTTTGGCCCTTCTCGACGAGACATTTCCCGACGACGGATGGGATGGCCCAACTGGTGCCGTGGGGCGATATCTGGCACTGGAACGAGACGACGCAGAGGGCTACTTCCCTG
Source organism: uncultured Iamiaceae bacterium (assembly GCA_964511355.1). GTDB lineage: Bacteria > Actinomycetota > Acidimicrobiia > Acidimicrobiales > SKKL01 > SKKL01. The sequence goes on along the minus strand of CAZEFG010000023.1, from coordinate 12,972 downwards.
ACGTGGCCGACCACTGGGCCGCCTACGGGATGGCCGTCGCAGCAGAGCGTGGCGAGACCTTGGCCGACTGGCAGATCCCCTACGTTCGCCGACAGGCGGGGTTTGGTGGACTCCAGGCTCGCTGGGAATCCCAGCGGGTCGACGACTTTCCCCGCCACCTCCTCAGAGGGAGACGCACTTTGGGCGCCGGATTGGGGACCGTAGGCGAGCAGCTGACCGGGCTATGGCAGGTGGCGATGTCCGACGAACGGGTCAATGATCTGGCCGAGCCGCTGGCCGAGCGGTCTCGCTGCGTGGCGGGGATGCTCCTCGATCGCCAGGTGTCGGCCGAAGAGGCGAGGGATCACCCTGACCCCAGCCGTGCCCAGGGGGCTTGGTTCCAGTTCGGAATCACCCAGATGGACGACCAGCAACATGCGCTATCGGCACTGTTGTTAACGCTTCCGATCATCCAACATCAGGAGGCTGAACGATGACCGGATGGCCCTGGTTGATGGCGCTGGCGCTGGTCGTTGCGGTGAACCCGTTTCGGGTATCGGGCCGCCTGCCGTCCCTACCGGTGGTGGCCATAGGAGCCGCCGGGAGTGCCGCGGTGTACACCTTCTTGGCCTTGGCCGCAGAGCCGGCACTCTCATTCATCGACGTGAGCGCTCCCACCATGGGGGTGGCCGCGGGTTTGGTTCTGATCGCGGGTGGGATCCGCGACCTCCTGGTCCAGCCGCCGGCGCCTGAACCGGCGTTGCCGGGGTGGGGAGCGGCCCTGGTCCCGGTGATGATCCCGATGCTGACCCGCCCTCAGGTGGGGGTTCTGGCTTTCAGCGCCACCGAAGCGGATGAGACTGCCGCCGTGGTGATCGGGGGATTGCTCATGGTGGTGGTCGCCGTTCTCACCAGCCGGGCGGTTGGCGCCTTGGCCCGGCGCGTGGTCGCCTGGATGGCGGGCTCAGCGGCCATCATCACGGTGGCGTTGGGGGTAGCGTTCGCGGTTGAGGGGGTCTTGGCGGTATGACTCAGCTGGCCTGAGCTGAGCGGAAGGCACGCGCCAACATGGGGCTGGTGGGCTCAACGCTGCTCAATGCCGCCGGGGTGGTTCGGTTGTCGACCAGGGTCCAGCCGGAGGGAACACTCACCCGATCGGCATGGGTCGAACACAGGTGTTGACCGATCGATCGAGGATCACGGTCGAGGTCGCCCAGCCAGGCCTCAAGCGAGGCGGGCGCAAAGGAAAAGGTTGCGACCGCACCGTCAGGGCATCCAGGACGCGAACACACGACTGACATGGCGTTGACGCTAGTGCGATGGCGTTGACCAACCGGGGATGGGCCGGTCTAGGCACCAGGGAGGGCGCGAGCACCTCCGCTTGGTTCACCCTGGGCCATCGCCTCACGCGCCGCTGCTTCGCGACGAGCCGCAGGAGATGAGGAGTCATGCCCAGGACTGCCGGACGGTACCTGGGGTTCGGTCCCAGAGGTGGCAGCGCCTACAGGACCGGGCGGCGAGGTGCTTTCGGTTCGGGCGTTTCGTTCGGCTTCAGCCGGTAGCTGCACTGGAGTCTGCAGGCCCACCAGGTCAAACGGGCCAGCGGTGAAGCTTCGTTCGTTGGCCTTGTCGAGGAGGTTGAACGTGCCGTTGCCGAGTTGGCGGATCTCGTGGACGCGGAACCAGCCGTCAAAACGCTCGGGGTCCTTGGCCACAACATCGCCAACCCGCACATCACGGGCGCGCATGTGGACGACTTGAACGTGCCAGCGTCCCATCAGAGTCGCTCCTGGACCGTGTTCTTCATCGTGGATCTATCGGCACCCATCCCCCGAAACTAACCCCCGCCGCTTGGCACCGAATCTACGTCGAATCGATCCCGCGCCTCCCTTGGCTCAGATTCGACGTCGATTCTGTCCCAACGAGGTGCCGTTGGGGCTGGGGCGGGTTCGGTGTCTCAGGGGGTCGGCATTATGTCGACACACGCTTCGTGGGCCAGCCCAAAGGCCCTCCTCTGCTTCGACCAGAAGGAGGAGCCTCCGTGCCCGATCGTCCTCGTCCCAGTTCACACGACCTGAACCGTCTACTCAGCAAGCGCAACCTATTCATCCGGCAAACCTCCGGTCTCGATCGAGCCAGGCGTCTGGACCTCCACCTCGAGTGCGACAACGACCTCGCCCAGATTCGCACCATCGACGATGCGCTCGTCGATTTGAGCACCGCTCGTCGGGCGTTGGTCGGCGCCTTGGCCGAGCGGCGCGAAATACTGTGGCCGGCAGTGCCCTGGAAGAAGGGCCGCCGCCCCCCGGATTTCGACCAAGACCCCCTCCCCCCGATGGCCTCTGATGCCACGTTCCTGTGGGGAAGACAGCTCCGCTCGGTCTGTATCAACCTCATGATCGAGCACGGGCAGCTGGAGCTGCGCGACCTCCATGGCCTGCTCCACCTCTACGGCTACGCCATCGCCTCCACCGAGCCGGTCAAGGCATTGAGCGACGCCATGGGCTACGAATGCCGCAAGGGTCGGGCCGAGCGAGTGCGTCGAGGCGTCTACCGGGCAAGTCCCGGTTTCCGCCCGCGCGGCGGCCGCTTCGGTTCCGGGCCGCCGCCCAACCCCGCCGGCCACCCACCGAGCCCCTACGGCAGCTCAGCGTTGGTAGGCCTCGATGGGAGGACAGGAACAGACGATGTTGCGGTCCCCGAAGGCCTGGTCGATCCGGGAGACGGGGGGCCAGTATTTGGTCCGGGCATCAACCCCGACGGGCAACCCACCGACCTCGCGGGAGTAGCCCCGGCTCCAGTCCCCGGTAAGCAGATCCTCAGCGGTGTGGGGAGCATTGGCCAAGGGACTGTCCGCAGCGGCGAGCAACCCATTGGCCACATCGTCGATCTCGTCGGCGATGGCGATCATGGCGGCGCAGAACCGCTCGAGCTCGCCAAGGTCCTCGGATTCGGTCGGTTCGATCATCAAGGTGCCCGCCACCGGAAACGACATGGTCGGAGCGTGGAACCCGTAATCGATCAATCGCTTGGCGATGTCGTCCACGGTGACCCCGGCCCGGTCTCGGGCCACCCGGGTGTCGATGATGCACTCATGGGCGACAAGGCCCTGCTCCCCCGCATAGAGCACCGGGAAGCGGTCAGCCAAGCGTCGGGCCACGTAGTTGGCGCTGAGGATGGCGATCTGGGTCGCGCGGGTCAGCCCTTCAGCTCCCATCATCCGGATGTACATCCACGAGATCGGCAGGATTCCCGCCGAACCCCAAGGAGCCGAAGCAACCGGGCCCACTCCGCCGTCGAGGGGCGGACCAGCATCGGGGACCACACCGTGGCCCGGCAGGAAGGGCGCGAGGTGCGCCTTCACCCCGATCGGCCCAACCCCTGGGCCCCCACCACCGTGGGGGATGCAGAAGGTCTTGTGCAGGTTGAAGTGCGAGACGTCGGCTCCGAAGCGCCCGGGCTGGGCCAGGCCCACCAGTGCGTTGAGGTTTGCCCCGTCCAGATACACCTGCCCGCCATGGGCATGGACGATCTCGCAGACCTCCGCGATCGTGTGCTCGTACACCCCATGGGTCGACGGGTACGTGACCATGAGAGCACCCAGCCGATTGCCCGCCACGGCGGCCCTCTCCCGCAGGTCGGCGACGTCGATGTTCCCATCGTCATCACAAGCCACCACTTCCACCTCAAGGCCAGCCAGCACGGCACTGGCTGCGTTGGTGCCGTGGGCCGACGCGGGAATCAAACAGATCGTTCGACCGGTGTCGCCTCGATGTCGGTGATAGGCACGGATGGCCAACAACCCGGCGTACTCGCCCTGGGAACCAGCGTTGGGCTGCATCGAGACCGCGTCGTAGCCGCTGATCTCGGCGAGCCATGCCTCCATGTCAGCGATGACCCTCAGATAACCCTTCGCCTGGTCCAGGGGGACGAACGGGTGAATGTCGGTGAAGTCGGGCCAGGTGATGGGCATCATCTCGGCCGTCGCGTTGAGCTTCATGGTGCACGAGCCGAGCGGAATCATCGTGCGGTCGAGGGCGAGGTCCTGGTCGCCCAACTGGCGGATGTAGCGCAACATGGCGGTCTCGGACCGGTGCTGGTGGAACACCGGATGAGCCATGAACTCCGACGACCGAGCCAGCTCCGACGGGAGTCCGACCTCGGGGAGCCCGGGATGGGTTTCGCCGCTTGAACCGGGGGGTCTCCCCTCGGGCTCGAAGTGCCCGATCGAAGCCTCAAACACCGCCGTCACCTCAGCAACCAGCTCGGGAGTTGAGCGCTCATCGAGGGTGATCCCCACATGGTCACCATCGATGCGTCTCAGGTTGATCCGAACAGCACGCGCCCGCTCGATCACCTCATCGGCCCGACCCGGAACTGCGACCTTCACCGTGTCGAAGAAGCTCTGATGAGCGAGGGTCAGTCCCGCCGCCTGCAACCGATCCGCCAGGTCCACGGTCAGCTTGTTCACCTTTCGGGCGATGCGAACCAGGCCGTCAGGACCGTGGTAGACGGCATAGAACGATGCGATCACCGCCAAAAGCACCTGGGCGGTACATATGTTGCTGGTGGCCTTCTCCCGGCGGATGTGTTGCTCTCTGGTCTGGAGCGCGAGGCGCAATGCCGAGCGCCCCGCGACATCGACTGACACGCCCACCAACCGGCCCGGCAGGGACCGGGCGAAGGTCTCGCGGGTGGCGATGAACGCAGCGTGAGGGCCACCGAAAGCCATGGGGACCCCGAAGCGCTGGGCCGACCCCACAACGATGTCGGCGCCCTGTTCGCCGGGCGACACCAACAGGGCTTGGGCCAAGAGGTCAGCGGCCACCACCACCAGACCGCCGGCAGCGTGGACGACTTCGATGATCGGTCCCAGATCCCGAACCAACCCCTCTGACGTGGGATTTTGGATGAAGGCGCCGAACAGATCAGCGTCCGGAAGATCGACGGCGGGGTCGCCGAGAACGAGCTCGATCCCCAGGGGCTCGGCCCGGGTACGGATCACGTCGATGGTTTGAGGGTGCGCCGCAGAATCGACAAAGAATCGGTCCGAAGGGGCACGGCCCACTCGGCGGCACATGGTCATGCCTTCGGCCGCCGCGGTGCCCTCGTCGAGCAGCGACGCGTTGGCCAGTTCCATGCCGGTGAGGTCAGCCACCATCGTCTGGAAGTTCAAGAGCGCTTCGAGACGGCCCTGGGAGATCTCGGGCTGGTAGGGCGTATAGGCGGTGTACCAGGCCGGGTTCTCCAACACATTCCGCTGAATGACCGGGGGCAGCACCGTGGCCACATAGCCCATCCCGATCAGCGAGGTGAACCGCTCATTCTCGGCCGCAACATCTCGCAGCGCCTCCAACGCCTCGGTCTCTGAAAGCGGTGCGGGCAGGTCAAGCGGCTCCGACGACCGGATCGCGGGTGGCACCGCCGCATCAACCAGCTCGTCCAATGAATCGAAACCCACCACTTCGAGCATGGTTTCGACGTCAGCCACATCAGGGCCGAGGTGACGATCAACAAAGGGGGTCATTGTGCTCCAAGGTCGCGCCTGAGAATCAAGAACGGTTGCGGGGGGAAACAAAGGGCATCGAAGTGACCACCACAGGCAATTCCCGGCCCCGCTCGATCGCCACCAACCCAGTGTCAGCCCCGGCAGCCCCAAGTTCGACGTAGCCCATGGCGATGGGGCCACCAACGGTCGGTCCCACTCCACCGCTGGTCACCGTACCGACCGACGAACCTGAAGAGTCGAGCAGCTCAGCGCCGGCGCGCACAGGACGAGGCCCATCGACGCGGAGCCCCACCCGGGTGCGGGCGACACCGTCGGCGAGCTGCTTCTGCAGAACGGCAGACCCCGGGAAGCCACCCTCAGTGCGCCGCCGAGCCGGGATCGACCACGCCAGACCCGCCTCGACCGGTGTGATGGTCTCGTCCAGCTCGTTTCCGTACAGGCAGAGCCCCGCTTCCAGGCGCAACGAATCGCGCGCCGCCAGCCCGGCCATCGCTACATCGGGCAATGCCAGGAGAGCGCGGGCCACTGCAACCGCAGAGGCGGCGGGCACCTGCAACTCAAAACCATCTTCGCCGGTGTAGCCCGAACGGCTGACCCGGCACGACACCCCTGCCACCTCGAAATGACCCAGCCCCATGAACCCCAACGATTCGACTCCCGGGCCGAGGCTGCTGACTACGCCAACCGCCCCCGGTCCCTGAACCGCCAATAAGGCCAGATCGTCGCGCCGCACCACCTCGACGCCCAGGGGAGTGAGAGCGGCGTCCAACAACGCCAGGTCGACATCGCGCCGTGAAGCGTTGACCACCAAGGTCAAGGCATCGCCGTCGCGACCGACGATGAAGTCGTCGACCACCCCTCCCGCGTCGTTGGTGAAGGTGGTGTACCGCTGACGGCCCGGCACCAGACCCAGCACGTCAGCCGGAACCAGCGATTCCAACGCGGCCGCTACCACCTCGAACGATGGCCCGTGCAGGTCGACGATGCCCATGTGGCTCACATCGAACACCGACGAGGCTCGCCGGGTGTGAAGGTGCTCAGCCACCGGACCGGGATCGAACCGCACCGGCAACGACCATCCGGCGAAATCAACCATGCGCCCGTTGAGCTCGCGATGCAGATCGAACAGCGGAGTCCGCTTCAGGTCACCGGAGTCGCTCATCGAGGCGAGCGTAGCCTTCCCGTCGCGCCGCCCCGACGGACAGAATCAGCCCCCAGTGGTGCTCCAGTGCCAAGGCTCCGAGGGCAGGTTCTTGAAGCCGTAACGACCGGCGTTGGCCGCCAGCCACCGGAACCCATCGGTGTTGCGAGACGAGATCGAACGACCGTTGGCGATGAAGTCGATCGCCAGTCCTCGCTCGTGCATCGACGCACCCGGGCGAGCAGTAGGCGGCCGACAGGAGTTGGGTGACATCTGGTAGACCGCGTAATGCGAGGTGCCACAGTTCGAGCGTCGCAACGCGATCTGCTGGGAGCTGTCGCGGTACCCGCCGCCGGTGAGGATGATGCCGTCGGCGGCGGCGGCTTGCAGCATCGATTGCAGCTGCGAAGCGATCTGGGAGTTGACGGTGATCCCACCCACTGTGGTCAAGGTGATGGAACCCGATCCGGGAACGTTCACCGAGCCACTGCGCCGGGACGCCCGCGCCAGCTGTTCCTGGATCCGAGCCAGCTCCTCACGTTTGCGTTCGGCCTCGCGTGCGGCCAGTTCGTTGGTGATGGTCCGCTCGGCCGACTCCAGTTCGGCCGCCTCGTGCAACAAGGCATCGAGCTTCTGCTGCACGACCGCCGCGACCTCGGCCTGCGCGTCGCGGGCCACCTGCACGGTACCGAGGCGGGTCTGCACCTCGGCTTCGGCCTCCTCGGCCCGGGCTTGGGCGGCCTCGGCGGTCTGGGTCTGGATCTCGAGGTCCTCGACGGCACCACGGAACCGCTCGATGACATCGGCTTGATTGGTCGCGCTCATCTCCAACAGGGCCTGGCGCTCCGGGGCAGAGCCGAGATCGCCGGAGAGCACGACCGTGAGCTCGTCCTGGGCCGGTGGACTGACATAGGCATCGACCGCCATCCGGGCCATGGCGCCTCGGAGCTCATCGACATGGGCCTGCGCGGCCGCTTCGGCGGCCAGCGCTTCGGCCACCTGCTCTTGAGCCTGGGCGACCAGCCTCTGAGCGTCCTCGAGGTGGGCCTCTTCGGCCCGCACATTGGCATCGAGGTCGGCCAGAGCCGCGATCATCTCGTCGGAATCGGCCTTGGCGACATCGAGATCGCCCGCCATCGCCGCCCGCTCCTGACGCAGCCGCTCGCGCTCGGCTCGGAGGTCGGCGTCAGAGCGTTGCGCTCCGGCACCGCCGCCCAATGCGGCCAGGGTCACCAGAGCGAGCAACACCGCCACCCACCTTTGTGCCCGAGCTCGACTGGTCATCGTCCTCCTGCGACCGCGAGGTTCCGTCACGAAACCGTAACGAACCTAGCAGGTGAGGCGCCAGCGGGGCGTCTCACTCCGGCGCTGGCGCCACCCCGACCGGGCACGATTGACCGGTGGATCCGAGGCCGCAGTAACCCCCGGGATTCTTGTCGAGGTACTGCTGGTGGTAGGCCTCGGCGTAATAGAACGGCCCCGCGGGAGCGATCTCGGTGGTTATGTCGCCCAACCCCGCGCTGGTCAACACCGCTTGGAATCCATCGCGGGTCGATTCGGCCATGGCCCGCTGGTCGTCGTCGACCCAGTAGATCGCCGACCGGTACTGGGTACCGACATCGTTGCCCTGGCGCATCCCCTGGGTCGGGTCGTGACCCTCCCAGAACGTGCGCAGGATCTCGGCATAGGACACCACCGCCGGGTCGAACACGACCAGGACCGCCTCGGCGTGGCCCGTGCGCCCCGAACAGGCCTCCTCATAGGTGGGGTTGGGGGTGTGGCCACCGCTGTAGCCCACCGCCGTCGAGTGGACCCCGGGGAGTTGCCAGAACAGACGCTCGGCCCCCCAGAAGCAGCCCATGGCCACGATCGCCTGCTGGTGACCTTCAGGCCATGGGCCCTCAAGAGACGAACCCAGGACGGTGTGACGATCCGGGACCGTCATGGCCTCGGCGCGGCCCGGCAGGGCCTCGTCGGGGGTGGGAATGGCAAGCGAACGGGAACCGAACATCGGTCTACCTCCTCCTGAGAAGGCTACGGCGCTCCGTCGTGCGCGACACTGCGGACATGAGCGAACGCATTGGAGTCATGGGAGCCGGCGTCATGGGATCCGGCATCGCCCAGGTCATGGCGATCGCCGGCCACGAGGTCATCTGCTACGACATCGCCGCCGAGGCGCTCGACGCGGGCCGTGCCATCATCGACACCGGCCGATTCGGCGTTCGCGGTGCGGTCGAGCGCGGCAAGCTCACCGCCGAACAAGCCGACGCGGCCGTGGCTCGGGTGACCTTCTCGAACGACCTCGACGAGGTCGCCGCCACCGACGTCGTCATCGAAGCCGTCCCCGAGCGGCTCGACCTGAAGATCACAGTGTTCCGAGACCTCGACCAGCGGGCACCTGAGGGCACGATCCTGGCGTCAAACTCCAGCGGCTTCCCGATCGCGGCCATGGCGGCGGCCACTGACCGGCCCGACCGGGTCGTGGGATGGCACTGGGCGTCGCCCGCCCCGGTCATGAAGCTGGCCGAGATCGTGCGCGCCCGTTCGACCTCCGACGAGACCGTCGACACGGTGGTGCGCCTGGCCCGCGATGCGGGCAAGAACCCGGTCGTGGTCAAGGACCAACCCCGCGAATGGGGCTATGTGGCCAACCGGGTGTACTTCGCAATGGTGGCCGAAGCCAACAAGGTGGTGGCCGAGGGGATCGCCAGCCGAGAAGAGGTCGACCAGCTCATGGTCGATTGCTTCAGATGGCCGACCGGCCCCTTTGGCATGACCCGCGGCGCTGGTTCGGGCTGGAGTTAGCGTCGGCGGCTGCCATCCAAACCGGCGACACCGGAGAGGGCGGTCAGCCCCGCTGGCGTGGCGGGGGAAGATGAGTGCCGGCCTCGGCGACCAGAGCCGGCACGACCCCGCCCAACTCGGCCGGATCCCAGCGGTCGCCCTTGTCCTGACCGGGGCCTCGCTGCCAGTTGACGGCCACGTTGATGCGACCGCCACCGACGATGAACACCTGGCCGGTGATGTCGCGGGCTTCCTCGCTGGCCAACCAGGTCACCAGCGGGGCGACGTTGTCGGGCGAACGCTCGTCCCACTCGCCCTCCGGCGGCGGACCCATGCGGCCACCACCGAGGTTCTCGGTCATGCGGGTACGCGCCCCCGGAGCGATGGCGTTGACCCGCACGCCGTAGCGCCCGAGTTCCTTGGCGGCGATGATCGACAGGCTGGCGATGCCGGACTTGGCTGCGCCGTAGTTGCCCTGCCCGGGGTTGGCGAAGATCCCTGAAGTGGACGAGGTGTTGATCACGCTGGCGTCAAAGGTCTCGCCCGCCTTGGCCCGCTCCCGCCAGTAGGAGGCCGCCCACCGCAACAGGGCGAAGGTGCCCTTGAGGTGCACGGCGATGACCGCGTCCCATTCCTCCTCGGTCATGTTGAAGATCATGCGGTCGCGCAGGATGCCCGCGTTGTTGACCACGACGTCGAGGCTGCCGTAGGTCTCGACCGCCTGGTTGACCATGCGCTGGGCGCCTTCCCAATCGGTGACGCTGTCGGTGTTGGCCACCGCTTCGCCGCCCAGGGCGACGATCTCATCGACCACCGACTGGGCGGCACCGACATCGGCACCGGTGCCGTCGACGGCACCGCCGATGTCGTTGACCACCACCTTGGCCCCTTGGCGGGCGAGTTCGAGCGCGTGCCCGCGGCCGATACCCCGGGCCGCCCCGGTGACTATGGCGACGCGGCCTTCACAGATCCCGGTCATGTCAATCCTCCTGGTCGGCGGTCGCAGCCGCTCGGTACTCGTCGCGAAGCAGTCGCTTGTAGAGCTTGCCGTTGTCGTGGCGCGGCAGCTCGGATCGGAAGTCGACCTGGCGTGGGCACTTGAAGTGGGCCAGGTTGGTGCGGCAGTGCTCGATCAGTTCGGCGGCCAGCTCGGGGCTCGGCTCGATGCCGGGCTGGGGCTCGATGACCGCGACCACCCGCTCGCCCCACTCGGGATCGGGCACCCCGATGACCGCGGCGTCGCCCACCGATGGATGTCCGAGCAGCACCTCTTCGACCTCGGCGGGGTACACGTTGACCCCACCCGAGATGATGAGGTTGGCGCTGCGGTCGGTGAGGAACAGGTAGCCGTCCTCGTCGAGATAGCCGACGTCGCCGAGGGTGTAGTGCTCGCCCCGGTAGCTGCTTTCGGTCTTGGCCTCGTCCTTGAAGTAGCTGAAGCGGGCGGGCGGAGACTTCAGGTACACCGTTCCGATCTCGCCGGGGGGGCAGGGCTCGCCCGCGTCGTCGAGGATCAGGATGTGATCGGGCGTGGGCGGCTTGCCCACCGTGCCGGGCTTGGTCAGCCATTCGTTGCTGTCGACCGAGGTGCCGGCGCCTTCGGTGGCGGCGTAGTACTCGAAGATGATGGGACCGACCCAGTCGATCATCGCCTTCTTGACGCTGACCGGACACGGTGCCGCGCCGTGAATGATGTAGTGCAACGACGAGATGTCGTAGCGACCGCGGACCTCATCGGACAGGGACAGCATCCGGTGGAACATGGTGGGGACCATGTGGGTGTGGGTGATCCTGTGCTTTTCGATCAGCCGCAGGGTCTCCTCGGCGTCCCACCCGTCCATGAGCACCACGCCCGCTCCGCTCATGAGCGGCATGGTGAGCGAAAAGGCCAGCGGCGCGGCGTGGTAGAGCGGACCGGTACACAGGTGTACCGACTCGCCCGCCTTGTAGCCGGCACTGCCCGCGGCCGTGGCTGATCCGCGCGCGGCGGTGGCCCGGTCGCGGTTGACCCCCTTGGGCCGGCCGGTGGTGCCAGAGGTGTAGAGCATGGTGCCACCGACGCTGGGGTCGTCGATGTCGTGGCCGTCCTGGGCGGCCAAGGCCGCCTCGTACGACTCGAAACTGGCGATGTCTCCGTCGACGGCCAACAAGAGGGATAGCCCCGGGGCCTGGTTCGCGGTAGCGGCCGCGGTCTCGGCGAAGCGGGCATCGGCGATGAAGGCCTTGGCTTCGCAGTCGTCGACGATGTAAGCCGCTTCTTCCGCGGTGAGATGCCAGTTGATCGGCGTGAGCCGGAATCCGGCCCGTTGGGCGGCGGCGACCACCTCGGGGAAGGCCGGGCCGTTGGCGCACATCAAGGCCAGGCCGTCGCCAGCCTGCAGGCCCCGGTCGCGCAGGACCCGCACCAGCCGGTTGGCGTTGGCGTTGAGCTCGGCGAAGGTGCGGTCGCCTCGGTCGCTGACGATGGCGTTCGTGTCGGGTTGACGTTCGGCCCAGTAGGCCAAGCTCATGCCGCTGGCGATGGCGGCCATGAACTTCTCGACATCGGGGTTGGGTGCGTTGGCGGTGTCGGTCACGGCCTCATCCCTCCTGGGTTGGGGTGAACATGGGCAGCTTGCGCCCGTCGGACAGTTCGTGCCACGCCACCCGCACCGCCATGCCGGGGGCGACGGTCTCGGGGTCGCAACCGATGACATTGCTCATGATCCGCACGCCTTCGGGTAGGTCGATGAGAGCCACCGCGTAGGGACCGTCGGCTGGGTCACGCCCCGGGCCGGTCTTGTGCTGAACGCTGACGGCATAGACCGTCCCGTCGCCGCTGGCCTCGCGCCATTCGACGTCGGCCTCCAGGGTGTCGGGTGCGACCTCTCGGGGATACCAGAAAGGCTTGCCGGTGCTCCCGCTGTAGGGGATCAGCAGCCGTTCGTCGCGGCTGGCATCCCAGAAGGGCTTGCCGTGTTCGCTCTGGGGCGGTTCCATCAACTTCATCGGGTGGCCTCCGTTCCGAGCACCAGCGTTCCCATCGTGGACAACAGACCGCCGGAGCCGTGAGCCACCGCGACCTGGGGGTTGTCGATCTGACGCGGGCCCCCCTCCCCCCGGAGTTGGCGGACCGCTTCGACGATCAGGAACATGCCATACATTCCGGGGTGCGTGTAGGACAGACCGCCGCCGTTCGTGTTCATCGGCAGTGACCCGCCGGGGCCGAGCTTGCCGTCCTCGACGAACGCTCCGCCCTCTCCCTTGGCACAAAAACCGAGGTCTTCGAGGTGCAACAGGGCGGTGATGGTGAAGCTGTCATATCCCATCAACAGGTCGACGTCGGACGGTTTCACGCCGGCCATCGTGAACGCAGCAGGACCAGAAATCGCTCCCGCGGTGGTGGTGAGGTCGGGCATCTGGCTGATCATCGAGTGGTCGCCGCAGGTGGCGGCACCGAGGACATAGACCGGCGCCTTGGCGAGGTCGCGGGCCCGTTCCGCGGAAACCATCACGAACGCGCCCGCGCCGTCGGTGACCAGGCAGCAGTCGAGGAGGTGCAGCGGCGAGGCCTGCATGG
>CAZEFG010000022.1:0-16808 GCA_964511355.1 uncultured Iamiaceae bacterium | reverse complement strand
AGGCGCTTGTGCAGCTTGCCGATGCGGGCGCCGCCGGTGAGGTCGTACATCCACATGGCTTTGCCGAGGGCCCACGCCACCTTGCGGTTGAACAGGCCGTCGCGGGTGAAGACCGGCAACAAGAACGGCAGGATTCGCACCAGGTGAGGAGCATTGCGCCGGAGCCGTTGCCGCTCGGCGAGGGCTTGATAGACCAGCGCCACGTCGCCTTGCTGGAGGTAGCGGAGACCTCCGTGCACGAGCTTGGACGACCGCGACGACGTGCCCGAGGCGAAGTCGTCGCGCTCCACCAGGGCGGTTCGCAACCCACGGGCGGCGGCGTCGAGGGCCACACCGGCACCGGTGATCCCCCCGCCGACGACCACGATGTCGAACTCGGTGTTACCCAGGCGCTCGATGGCGGTGTTGCGGTCGAAGGTGCCGATGCTCATCCCGGCAGCCTAAGGGGCTTCCCCATAGCCCGCTGGCCCAACTGGCGGCCGATTCTCGGCGATCCGGCGGGCCACGGCGAGGTCGGCAGGGGTGGTGACCTTGAGGTTGTCGGACTCACCCTCGACCACGACCGCGTCGATCCCGCCGAAGCGAGCCACCACCTCGGCGGTGTCGACGCCTTCAAAGCCCGACATCGCAGCGGCTCGGTAGGCATCGAGCAGGGGACGAGCCCGAAATGCCTGGGGGGTCTGCACCCGCCGCAAGGTCTCGGTCGGTAGCGCCTTGGCGGTCGTCTGGTCGCGATCCAAGGTGTAGATCGCCTGGGCGGGCGAGAGACCAGGAATGGCGCCCCCGTGTCGCGTGGCGGCCGAGATGACGCGGTCGACGAGAGGGCCGTCGAGGAACGGGCGAGCACCGTCGTGGATCACCACCAGGTCGATGGAGCCAGCCTCGATGTCGGGGGAGAGGTGTTCGAGGGCCGACAGCTCGCTGGCTGAGCGCGTTGCTCCCCCGTGGACCTGGTCGAGCGGAGTGGCGAGCCCCGCAGGAATGGCAGCGGCGACGGATGGTTCGTCACCTGGCCGCACCGCCACCACCACCCTCGCGACGGCGGGATGGGCGTCTAGGGTCAGCAGCGACCATGCGAGCATCGGCCTCCCGCCCAGATCGAGATACACCTTGTTCTGATCAGTCCCGAGCCGGGTGCCGGATCCGCCGGCTAGAACCACCGCGGCAACCCGGCCGCGACCTTCGCTCATGTTCGTACCGTACCTGCGGGCCCGAGTCACGCCCGTGACCGAACCTCGGGTGCACGAAATCGAACTGGGCGGCCCGGGGGATCTGCTGCTGCTGTACGAAGGACCGCCGCCATCTGAAGACCTGGTGGCGAGCATGGTCGAGAAGCTGACCGGGGGGCCGCATCTCGATGCTGTGGGACGGGGTCAGCCCGTCACCGACGCGGTCAAGGTGATCGACGCCGAAGGCCGGGTCACCGACACCCTCGACCGGGCGAACCTGGTGACCCTCGGGCTGCCTGCGGTTGTACGCCGTACGGCCTGGGAGGCCCGTGAGATCAGGACGATTGGCCTGATCTGAGGCCCGCGGAACCATCTGGACAGGCCCCGGTCGACGGGACCATACTCGCCCTTCCGTAGCTTCAGCGGCGGACGCCGGCTGAGGTCGAATCGTTCCCGACCCCTCGAGTTGCCCATCATGAGCCAGTCCTGGCGGCAGCAGGCCGCATGCCAAGGACTCGATCCCAACATCTTCTACCCGGCGACCGACGAGGACGAAGATGCCGAACCAGCCAAGGCGGTGTGTGCGGAGTGTCCGATCCGCCAGGCGTGCCTCGAGCACGCGCTCACCTGGCGCGAGCGCGAGGGCATCTGGGGTGGCGCGACCGAGCGGGAGCGACGACGCATCATCCGCCAACGTCGCCGCACGGCCTGATCCATGAGCAACCCCCGGCCCACCCTCGACGATCTGGGCGGGTGGAGCGCGGTGTTGGGGCCACTGGCGACGCGAATCGACCTCAGCTCCGACCTCACCCATGCCGCGCTCTCTGAGATCCTCACCGGCGAAACCAGTGACGCCCGCATCGCCGGTTTCATCGTGGCCTTGCGTATCAAGGGCGAAACCGTCGACGAGGTGAGCGGGATGGTCGACGCCATGCTCGACACCTGCGAGCCCATCGACCTCGATGACGGCGTGGTCGACATTGTGGGAACGGGGGGGTCGCCGAGTCGTCGGTTGCATGCGCTCAACGTCTCGACCATGGCCTCGATCGTGGCCGGTGCCGCTGGTGTGCGGGTCTGCAAGCACGGCAACCGCAAGGCGTCATCGACCTCGGGGTCATTCGACCTGCTCGATGAGCTCGGCGTGGGCATCGACCTCGACGCACCCGCCGTGCAGCGTTGTGTGGCCGAAACCAATGTGGGTTTTGCCTTCGCCCGCTCTTATCACCCGGCCATGCGTTTCGTCGGTCCGGTCCGGGCCGAGCTTGGCATTCCCACCGTTTTCAATCTGTTGGGCCCCTTGTCGCATCCGGCCCGCATCCGGCGCCAGGTGATCGGGGTCGGAGACGCCCGGGTGGTCGAGTTGGTCGCCGGGGTCATGGCCTCCCGCCAAGCCCCTCGCGCCCTGGTGGTGCACGGCGCCGACAGTCTCGACGAGATCACCCTCACCGGGCCCACGCTGGTGTACGAAATCGTCGACGGCGAGGCCCGCAGCTACGAGCTGAAACCGTCGGACCTGGGGTTACCGGAACGCAGTGCCGACGAACTGCGGGGCGGGGATCCGGCCCACAACGCCGAGCTGGCCCGGGCCATCCTCGGTGGCCAACACGGAGCAGTGCGCGACATCGTGGTGGCCAACGCCGCCGCCGGGCTGTGGGTCGGTGGCGCCGTCGACGAGCTGGCCGACGGGGTCGAGCTGGCGGCCGCCGCCATCGACGACGGACGGGCAGCCGAAACTCTCGCTCGGCTGGTCGAGGTCTCCAACGCCTAGCGGTGACGACCTGAGGTAACCAACGCCTTGCCGGGTTGGAAACGGGGGAGCGGAGCGGGTGCCCGAGCCAGCAGCCCTTGGTCGCCTTCAATCACCCGCAGGGTCGGCGCAGCGCGATCGAGCCACTGCGCCACCGCCACGAGTTCGTCGATGTGGTCGCGGCGAGGCGGTAGGTGCAGGGGCGCCGGGTCGGGGAGGGGCCCGAGACCAACGAGCATGCCGTGGCGCAGCTCGATGGTGTGATCGTCGTGGTGGATAACGAGATGGGGCACCGCCCGTAGGTGGTCGACCTGTCGGCGGCGGTCGATGGCCCGGGACAGGGCCGCCCCACGGTCGCGGACCGAGGCTGCTTCTTCGTAGCGCTCGGCCAGCGCCATCTCACGCATCTTGGCTTCGAGGGGGACCAGCAGCCGGGAAGGGTCGACCGTGAGCCCGGTGATGACAGCGTCGACCAGGCGTTGATAGGCCGCTTCGGTGATCGTTCCCGCGCACGGGCACGCGGCGACCCCCAACTGGGCCGCCGTGCACGGTGCGGCACGCAGAACCTTGCCGGGCCGGGCGGTGCAGCGTCGGATGGGAACGGCCGTCTCGATCGCTTCGGCCACCAGCTTGGCCACCCGGGCCGACGGCAGAGGTCCGAGGTAGGTGGCGCCGTCGTCCTTGACGATCTTGGTGACCGAAAGGCGGGGAAAGCGCTCGCGGGTGAGCTTGAGGTAGGTGTAGGCGCTCCACCGCTTGATCTGGGTGTTGAAGCGGGGCTGGTGTTGGTGGATGAGGCGGATCTCGGCCACCGCGGACTCGAGCGGGTGGGCGGTGACGATGTGTTCTATGCGGTGGGCTTCGCGCAACATCTGCGGGATCTTGCGTCGTTCGTCGCCCGAAAAGTAAGACCGGACCCGCTGGCGCAGATTCGACGCCTTTCCCACATAGAGCACCCGATCGGCGTGATCGCGGAACAGATAGACACCACCGCGCCGTGGTAGATCGTCGGTGAGGGCCAGCTTCTGGACCTGGGGATGCCCGGCCAACTTCGGCAGGACGAGCAGGTCGTCGAGGCCGGTGACCCCCAGCCGACCCGCCCTTTCGAGCAGGAAGTGGAGCAGGTCGGTGGTGGCGAGCGCGTCGTCGAGGGCGCGGTGGCTGGGACGGTGGGGGAGTCGGAGCCGTTCGGCGAGGGTGCCGAGGCGACAGTTGGGTACCTCGTCGCGCACCAGGCGGCGAGCCAGGGCCACGGTATCGACTCGGCGGTTGGTGAGGGTGGGCCGACCGTCACGGGTGAAGGCGGCGTCGAGGAAGCCGATGTCGAAGCGGACGTTGTGGCCGACGATCACCGTGTCGGCGATGAACTCGAGCAAGGTCGGCAGCACCGCCTCGATGCGGGGAGCGGGCATCACCATCGATTGGGTGATACCGGTGAGGACGGTGATCTCGGGCGGGATGGCACAGCCAGGGTTGATCAGGGTCTGGAGGGTTCCGAGGACTTCGCCGCCTCGTACCTTGACCGCGCCGATCTCGGTGATACCGCACCGCTCGGGCGAGCCCCCGGTGGTCTCGAGATCGATCACGCAGAAGGTGACATCGTGCAGAGGCTGGCCGAGGTCGTCGAACGAGCGTTGGTACATGCTCCGGGTCTAGCCGAACAGACGTTCGCAGGCAAGGATCGATCGGGTCGCGCCACGAACTACGATCGCAACCCAATGTCTGAGCCGACCAACCCTTCTGAACTGACGCCTTCTGGCGACCCCACCCGGTATCGCTGCACGGCGTGTGGCAACCTCACCCGTTTCGATGTCACCACCACCCGTCGCACCAAAGCCTTTCATCACTTCACCGTGGGCGGAGACCTCGAGATCGAAGATGTCGAGGTGCTGTCGGAGGACGTCGAGGAGGTGAGCTGTCGTTGGTGCAGCTCACCCAACGCAGTCGAGATCGTCGCCTGACCGAGCGTGAGTGTCGCACCCCCTGTTTAGGGTGCGAACATGAGTTCCTTCACCATCGATTGCGACCAGTGCGTACACCAAGAAACCGCCACGTGCGCCGATTGCTTGGTCACCTTCATCTGTTCGGCCGAGGAAGGTCAGGCGGTGGTCATCGATGCCACCGAGCGCTTGGCTCTGCGCCGCATGAGTGAGGTGGGCCTGCTCCCGTCCCTTCAGCACGTGCCCCGCTCGGGCTGACGCCCGCTTGCCCGAGGTCGGGCGCAAGGGCGACCATGGCCCGGTGAGCGCTGCGCCTACTGCCCTCGATCCGGCGCCTTTTCTCCAGGCCGGGCGCGACGCGGGGCTCGATGCTGTCGGGGTGGCCGGAATCGAGCCATTCGAAGTGGCGCGTTCAAGCCTCGAAGATCGACTCGACCACGGCATGCATGCGGGTATGGCCTTCACCTTCCGTAATCCCGCTAGATCCACCGACCCCCGAGCGACAATGCCCGACGCTGAGGCCTTGGTCGTCGGGGCCCTTCGTTACGACCGGCTCATTCCTCCGCATCATCCCGGCGACGAGAGCGGTCGGGTCGCCCGCTACTCATGGATCGACCACTACGCCGTACTGCGACAAGCGCTCAGCGAGGTGGCCGACCGGTTGAGTGCCGAGGGGTGGAAGGCCAGGGTGTTGGCCGACGACAACGCCCTGGTCGATCGGGCGGCCGCCCATCGGGCCGGGCTGGGCTGGTACGGCAAGAACGCCAACCTGTTGCTTCCCGGTCAGGGTTCGTGGTGCATCCTCGGCTCGGTACTCACCGACGCCCCGCTCATCACCGCCACCCAACCGCTACCCGACGGCTGCGGAACCTGTACCCGCTGCATCGACTCCTGTCCTACCCAGGCGATCGTCGCCCCCGGCGTGGTCGACGCTCGCCGCTGCCTCGCCTGGCTGGTCCAGGCGCCCGGCGCCTTCCCTCGCGAACACCGTGAGGCGCTGGCCGACCGCATCTACGGCTGCGACGACTGCCAGGAGGTATGCCCACCCAATCGGCGCGAAGTGCGTCACGGTGTGGCCGAGGTGGTCGACGATCCCGGCGCCGAAGCCTGGGTGCCGCTGGTTCAGATGTTGGCCAGCTCCGACGACGAACTCCTCGCTCGTCACGGCCGCTGGTACATCCCCCGCCGGGAGCCGGCCTACCTGCGCCGCAACGCCCTGCTCGCCCTGGGCAACACCGCCGACGGGACTCATCCGGAGGTGTCATCAGCGCTCGAAACGGCGTTGACGCACTCCGATCCGGTCGTTCGCAGCCACGCGGTGTGGGCCGCCCGGCGACTCGACAGGGCCGATCTCCTTCGTTTGGTCGGCGAAGACACCGACCCGATGGTGCTCGAAGAGCTTCGGGCTCCGGTCTCGGTTCGCGAACCATGACTCCCGAACCATGAAGCACCTCCTCGTCACCAACGACTTCCCGCCCAAGCACGGCGGTATACAGAGCTACCTGTGGGAGCTGTGGCGGAGGCTGCCCGCCGAATCGTTCACGGTCCTCACCACCCCCTACGACGGCGCCGAAGCCTGGGACGCGACCCAGCCCTACCGCATCGAACGCACCTCAGAGTCGATCCTGTTGCCCACCCCTGACCTGGCTCGCCGAGTCAACGCCCTCGCCGATGAGTGCGGTGCCGAACTGGTGGTGCTCGACCCGGCACTGCCCGTCGGGGCCATCGGCCCGTCACTCCGGCGTCCGTATGCGGTGGTTCTGCACGGCGCCGAGGTCACCTTCTACGGCCGTCTTCCGGGCTCTCGCCAGCTTATGAGCCGAGTACTGCGCCACGCCCGGTTGGTGATCGCGGCCGGGGGCTACCCGCTCGCCGAGGCCGAGCGCGCCGCCGGCAAGACGCTGCCCGGTGTGGTGATCCCACCCGGCGTCGACCCCGATCGATTCCGGCCTCTCGATTCACAGCCCCGGCTCGAGATGCGCACCAGCCTCGGTATCCCCCACGAAGCCATCGTCGTCTTGTGCCTGTCGCGGCTGGTGCCGCGCAAGGGCTTCGACGTGGTGATCGAGGCGGTGGCGTCCCTTTCGGCTCGCCATCCATCGCTGATGGCGGTGGTGGCCGGCGGAGGGCGAGACCGGCCCCGTCTCGAGCGTCTGGCCAACCGGCTCGGTGCCCCGGTGCGCTTCCTCGGTCGTGTCCCCGACGACTCGATGCCGGGTTTGTACGCCTCGGCCGACATGTTCGCGATGCTGTGTCGAAACCGCTGGCTCGGGCTCGAACAGGAAGGGTTCGGCATCGTCTATCTCGAGGCTGCCGCCGCGGGGGTACCTCAGATCGCCGGACGCAGCGGTGGTTCGCACGAGGCGGTTATGCACGGCGAGACCGGACTCGTCGTCGACCGTCCCGACCAGGTGCAGGCGGTGGTCGACGCCATGGAGGTCCTGCTCGGCGACCCCGCCCGCCGTGTCGAGATGGGCCGAAAGTCGAGATCTCGTGTGCTCGACGAACTCACCTACGACATTCTCGCCGCGCGTCTGGCTGAGGCGTTGGAGGTCGACCAATGACCGCCGACGAGCCGGATACGAACGAAGCCAACGACCGGCCCGAACTGGTCGACCACGGCCAAGGACATCGGCTGATACAGGCCTCGTGGGTGGGGACGGCAATGTTCGCCATCGCCAACGTCTTGGGCCTGATCGCCATCGACACCTTCGCTCCCGTGGTCGTTGGCCTATCGGTGGTGATGTTCGCGGCCGGCACCATCTTGTTCTTCGTGGCCTATGCCCGTGCCGTGGGCCGCAGCCGCACCGAAACTCTCGGTGTCGGCGGCATCTACTTCCTGTCCGGAAGCGCACCGGAGAGTGTCAGACGCAGCTTCATGGCCTCGTTCGCGATCCAGTGCGGCATCGTGGTGGTCGTCATCGCGCTGAAGCCGTTCACCTCGCTGGTCCTAGGTGCGCTGGCCCCGTTGTACGGCCTAGGTTGTTCCGGAGCCTGGGGTGCTCGATACGGTTGGTTTCCGCCCCGGGTCGCCAAGGGAGATCGAAGATGACGGACCAGGCCACCGAACACACGGTTATCCACGCTCCGCTGGAGCATTGCTATGCCGTGGCGGCCGACGTCGAGCGCTATCCCGAATGGGCCGCCGACGTGAAAGAGGCCGAGGTTCGCAGCCGCGACGACCAAGATCGACCGCTCGAGGTTGCTTTCCGCACCGCGGCCATGGGCCGCAGCACCAGCTACACCTTGCGCTACGACTACTCCGAGGCGCCGCGGCGCCTCTCGTGGGTACAGATCGAGGGCGATATCACCCGCAAACTCGACGGTGCCTACGAGTTCACCGAGTCGCCTTCCGATCCCGGCATCACCGATGTGGCCTACACCATCGAAGTCGATCTGGTGGTCCCCCTTCCCGGGTTCGTCAAGCGCCGTGGCGAAGCCAAGATTCTGCGCACCGCGCTGCCTGAACTGAAACAGCGCGTCGAGTCGACCGTCGCCTCGTGACCAACGAGGGCCGAGGGCGTCGGTACCACCTCCTGCCACTCAGGTCGCAGCTACTCATCTTCGGCCTCGCCCAGCCGATCTAGGGCACGAGATGCGAATTCTGCGTTTGGACCTAGACGAGGGTGAGGAACTCGACCTCCATCCATATGTCACCGTGCTGGGAGGCCTCGATCCCGGTCTTCAGCGGCGCGTGGTCGAGCAGATCTCCCGGATCTGTAGGGGAGACGTCGACCAGATCGCCGGGCTGGTCGAGACCCACGGCATCCTGATCGAGATCGACCCCGCCCGTATCGCGGCCCTGGGTCTACCCGCGGTGGCCGACGTGGTGGTCGAGGCCGAGCAACTGCCCGGTGCGCGCGTCGTCGACTCCGCTCAACCCGAGAACGAGCTCTACCGCAAGCTTCAGACCAAGGTCAACGCCGCGCAGGCCGAGATCGATCGCCTCACTGGCGACATTGCCCACATCACCGCCGGTATCGAACGCCAGAGCAATGAGCTCGACGATGCTCGTCGATCGGTCGACGAGTTCGCCGTCACCGCTCATGATGCGGCAGTGCGAGCCGTGGCTGAGGCCGAGGACCTAGCTCGACGTCGGCTCCAGGCCAACGCGGCGACCCCGGCCGAGCCGGAAGTGCCGACCCGCTCGGCCGCCGACACCGAGCGCGACCGCCTGGCCGACCAGCTCGCCGAACAACGCCGCCGACACCACGATCTCGAGACCATGCTCGACGAGGAGCGTCTGGGGCTGCTCCAGCTGCTCGAACAGCTCGAAGTCGAGCGGGCCCAACTTGAGACGCTGCGGGCCGATCTGGCGAGCTCGGCGCCCGAGCCTGCGTTTGAGCCTGACCCCGAACCCGAACCCGAGCCTGCGGGGCCTGATCCTTTGCTTGTCGCCGAGATCGGTCGGGTCATCGACGAGGTAGTGGCCGGACCCCCCGACGCACCCATGGTGCCATCGTTGCCCGCGGCCGCTCTGGCCGACCAAGTGGCGGCCCACCGTCTCCGCCAGGCTGAGTTCGAACGCGAGCTGGTCGATCGTGGGCTCGATCCGGCCCGAATCCGTGAGCGTCTCGCCGATGCCCGGCGGGCCGAAGCCGAAGCCGCCGAGGCCGCGCGTCCGCGTACCGTCACGGCGGCCGACGAGGCCGAGATCGAGCGACTTCACGACATCGTGGTCGAGAACTCCGACCGTCGCGAAAGTCGCCGACACGGCAAGGAAGCCACCCGCCTGTACGAAGAGGCCAACGCCGAACTCGACGCTGTGCTCGGCCGGTACGGCTTCGAGACGTACGCCGCGTTCATCATGGGCCGCACCGCCCCGGCGATCGACATGGAGTCGCGCCAGCGCCACGACCAGGCCCGAGCGTTGGTGGCAGGCCTTGAGAGCGAACTGAGCGAGGTCGAAGCCGCCATCGCCGACGACCCCCACGGGCGCATGTTGCGAGCCGAGCGCGACCAGATCTGGCAGTCCGCCCGGGAGCTACTCGGCGAGGTGCCCGACGACCTCGAAACAGCGTTGCGTCGCCACCTCGTGCCGGGCGCAGTCGCCTTCGACGCTCCCGACCGCTTGCGCAGCTTGCTGCGTCGGGTGGGCGTCGACACCTCCCAGGCGGCCACCTCGGGAGCCCTTCTCTCGGTAGCCGACACCTGGTACCGGGAAACGGCCACGCCCTGGACCGAGGCCGTCGCACCCGACAGCGCCGGGGCGTTCGCTGATCCGGCTCCCGAGCCGACACCCGCCGATGGCGTTTCCCATCAGGAGGCGGTGGTGTCCGATCTGCTCGAACGCAGCCGCAAGCTCGACCGTGAGCTCGCGACTCGCGAGGGGGCATCCGAGCAACTGGCCCGCGAGATCGCCGCCACTGAAGCGGCCCTGGTTGCGCTCGATCACGAGCGCGGCGTCCAACGCGCCGCGATCGAAGAAGCCGCCGCTGCGGCCCCCAATCCGCTCGAGCTCATCGAAGAGCAGATCTCGCTCGACCCGACCGTGGCCGCGGCGCGCGAACAGGTGGCTCTGGTGGCGGCAAGGCTGCAGCGTCACCATGTGGCAGTCGAACAAGTCGACCGTCTCCATGCCGCCATCGGCGAGGCACGACGCACTGAACGCAACCTCACTGCGCAGCGCGATTCTCTCAACGTGGAGCTCGACACCCTGCGTGCCGAGGCCGCCAAGGCCCTCGATGCCGGTAGTCCTTTGCCACCGGTCGAGTGGCAACTCACCGACGAGGGCGTCGGCCCGATCGAGTGGTACCTCCTCGGCCGGGTGGCGTCACTGCGGTCAGTGTCGTCGGCCGGGTCGGTTCCGCTGGTCATCAACGATGCGTTCAGGGGTCTCGGACACGACGAGATCTCCGGCTTGTGCGCAGCGTTGGCCCGAATCGGCGAGACCGTGCAGGTCATCTATCTGGGCGACGAGCCGGCCATGGCGGAATGGGCCGAGGCTCAGGGCCTTGATCGGGCTGCGGTGGTCCGGCCCGGACAACCTGCGCTCTGATCGGTAGGCGGATCGGGGTAGCAGTGCCTACCATGCGAGGAACTTCCCTCCAGGAGGCACTGTGACAGCTGTCAACGCCG
The DNA here is from genome assembly GCA_964511355.1 of uncultured Iamiaceae bacterium. Taxonomy (GTDB): domain Bacteria; phylum Actinomycetota; class Acidimicrobiia; order Acidimicrobiales; family SKKL01; genus SKKL01. The sequence goes on along the minus strand of CAZEFG010000022.1, from coordinate 5,874 downwards.
ATGTGATCCGTGAGCTCGCCACCACCGACACCGGCGGGAGGCCGGTCACCAGTTGCTATCTGAACGTCGACGGAAGGGAGCGGGTTCGGGCCGTCGACTACGAACGAGACCTCGAGCGCCTGGTTCGTCGGGTACGCGATCAGGGCAACGGTAACGGCGGGCTCGACCCGTCGGTGCTCGCCGACCTGCAACGCATCGAAGCGTTCGTGGGCGAGGGGCTCGATCGCTCCGTCGTACGTGGTCTGGCCATGTTCTCTTCATCGGCGGCCGGGCTCTGGCGGGTGGTTCAGCTCCCAGTCCCGGTGCACAGCCGACTCACGGTGGGTGCTGCGCCCGCCTTGTCGCAGCTCACCTCGGTGGTGGAGCAACTCCAGACCATCGGCATCGTGCTGATCGACCGTCACCAATCTCGCATCCTGGTCTTTTCCGGTGGGGAGGTGGTCGAGCACAACCAATCGATCGAAGAGGCTCCCCGGGAACGAGACGACCGGGGCCAAGCCGAACGGGGCGACCTCAGCTCACACTTCGACGAATTGGCCATGCAACACATCCGCGAGACGGCCCGGGTCGTGTTCGACGTGTTCCAGAAGCACTCGATCGATCGAGTCACCCTCGGTGGCGCCCCCGAAGCCATGCGGGAACTCGAAGCTGAGTTGCACCAGTACGTCAGGGACCGGTTGGTGCCCAGCCTGGGGTTGGGTGTCAACGCTTCACTTGGCGAGATCCGCAGTGCCATGCTCGACATCGAGGCTCGCTCTGAGCGAGCCGAGGAGGCAGCCGCGGTGGCCCGACTGCGCGACGCGGTGGGGGCGGGCACCATGGGGGTGGCCGGGCTGGCCGAAACCTTGGCGGCCGTCGAGGAGCGCAAGGTCGAGCTCTTGTTGGTATCCGATGGCTACGAGGCGCCCGGGTGGCGGTGTCCCGAATGTTCACGGCTCGCTGTCGTCGGACCCACCTGTCCGACCTGCTCCAGCGAGATGGAGCGCACCGACGACGTGGTCGAAGAAGCGATCCAGGAAGCCATCCGTCAGTCGTGCGAGATCGAGATGTGCGTCGAGAACGCCGATCTCGACGTACTGGGCCGCATCGGTGCGATCCTCCGGTACTGAGGTGGCAGCGCCGCTACTCGGAATCGATCTGGGCGGAACCAAGCTCTTGGGGGTGGCGGTCGACCCCAACACCCGCGCCGTGGTCGCGTCCTGCAAGGTCGATACCCCAACCGGGGGCCCCGCTATCGTCGACGCGATCATCTCGGTCGTGCAGCAGCTCGGTGACGAGGTCGGTTCGACGGCATCATCAGTTGGCATCGGAGCGGCGGGCCTGGTCGACCGAGCAGGAATCCTGCGGTTCGGTCCCAACCTGGCGCGAGTGGTCGACCTCGACCTGCCCGCCGAACTCGGCCCCCGTCTCGGTGTTCCCATCCGGGTCGACAACGACTCCACCTGCGGTGCGCTGGCCGAGTTGCTGGTCGGAGCAGCCGAAGGTGTCGACTCTGCTCTGGTGGTTGCCCTGGGTACGGGCATCGGGGGAGGGCTGATCATGGGGGGTCGGATGTGGCGGGGAGCGCACCACATGGCCGCCGAAATCGGTCACCTCCTGGTCGATCCTCAGGGTCCGCCATGCGGATGCGGCCAACGAGGTTGCTGGGAGCAGTTCGCGTCGGGCAATGCACTCGGGCGCTTGGCCCGCGAAGCGGCGGCCGCCGGCGAGGCTCCCAGCCTGCTGGCGCTCGCCGACGGCCAGCTCGACCAAGTGACGGGGGTTCACGTGACCAGGGCCGCCCGCGACGGCGATTCCGCCGGCTTGGCGGTGCTCGAGACCTTCGCACGGTGGGTTGGGGTCGGTGTCTCGGGTCTGGTCGACATCTTCGACCCTGAACTGGTGGTGATCGGCGGGGGACTCTGCGAGGAGGGCCGCCTCCTGCTCGATCCGGTCGAACGCCACGTCAACGCCATGGTCATGGGCTCGGGACACCGGCCGCCGGTGCCGGTCGTGGCGGCCCGTGCCGGTGAGGCGGCCGCCGCCCTCGGCGCGGCCCTCCTGATCCAGGAGCAGCCTCCCACCGCATGAACCGCATCCTTAACGCGCATGGCGCGAGGCCTGCCGCTAGTAACCTCTCCCCATGGATTTTCGCCGCATCACCGGTTTGCCTCCGTATGTGTTCGCCATCATCAACGAACTGAAGATCGAGGCACGCCGGGCGGGGCGCGATGTGATCGACCTGGGGTTCGGCAACCCCGATCTGGCGTCGCCTCAGGTGGCGGTCGACAAGCTGGCCGAGGCGGTCACCAACTCACGCAACCATCGCTACTCCCAGAGCCGGGGCCTCCCCAAGCTTCGTAAGGCGGTGGCCGACATGTACATGCGGCGCTTCGGCGTCGAGCTCGACCCCGACACCGAGGTCATCAACACGATCGGAGCCAAGGAAGGCTTTTCGCATCTGATGTGGGTACTGCTCCAGGCCGGCGACACCGCGCTGGTGCCCACTCCCTCGTACCCGATCCACATCTGGGGTCCTCTGTTCGCCGGCGCCAACATCACCGAGGTTCCCCTCGGCACCGGCGCCGACTTCTTCGCCGCCATGGAAGAAGCCTGGGAGTACGCCTGGCCCAAGCCTCGGGTGGCGGTGCTCTCGTTCCCTCACAATCCCACCACCACCTGTGTCGATCTCGACTTCTTCGCCAAGACGGTCGACTTCGCCCGTGAGCGCGACGTGTTGTTGGTGCACGACCATGCCTACGCCGACCTGGGCTTCGACGGCTACGACCCACCGTCGATCCTGCAGGTGCCCGGAGCCAAGGACGTGGCCGTCGAGCTGTACTCGCTGACGAAGTCGTACTCGATGGCCGGTTGGCGGGTGGCGTTCATGGTGGGCAACGCCGAGGTGGTGGCCGCTCTGGCCAAGCTCAAGTCCTACCTCGACTACGGAACCTTCCAGCCGATCCAGATTGCCGCCACCGTCACCCTCAACGAAGCCCTGGACTACCCAGCCGAGATGCGGGGGATCTACCAGGGGCGCCGCGACGCGTTGATCGACGGACTGGCCCGCATCGGGTGGGACGTGCCCCGACCGCAGGGCACCATGTTCGCCTGGGCTCCGATTCCCGAGCCCTACCGGGAGATGGGTTCGATCGAGTTCGCCTCCCACCTGGTGACCGAGGCCGATGTGGCCGTGTCGCCAGGCGTCGGATTCGGAAACGGCGGCGAGGGTTTCGTGAGGTTCGCGCTGATCGAGAACGAGCAGCGCATCGCGCAGGGGGTTCGCAACCTGCGCAAGGCCCTCACCAAACTCTGACCAATCACCGGTAGAAGATGTCAGGGTGCCACCGCCGTGACTCACACTCGTACGCCTCCCGAAACCTGCGGTTAACCCTGGCCTCCTAGCTTGCCGGTCATGGAGACCTATGTGATTCGCCTCAGCCTGCCCGACCGCCCCGGTGCCCTGGGCGCGGTCGCCGTACGCGTCGGGGCCGTTCGCGGCAACGTGGTGGGGATCGCCATCGTCGAACGCCACGAAGGCGAGGCCATCGACGAGCTCGTCGTCGAGCTGCCGTCGCCCGACCTGGTGGATCTGCTGGTGGACGAGATCAGCCAGGTCGACGGTGTTTACGTTGACCTGGTCGAGCCTATGGTCCAGGTCGGGACCGACCCCCGACTCGAGGCGCTCGACGCGGTCGCTGCCCTGTTCCGTCAGTTGCGACGCGAGCGGTCGCGTCGCCTGCATCCGTCGAATGCCCCCGTCTTCGGCTCAGGTGTTGTCGGCCCAGCGGCGTGAACGGTCGATGGCGGCGAGCCAGCGAGCGTGATCGGCATCGGTGGCGTCGCGGTCGGAGCGAGGCGACATCTCCACATCGACCTGCCAGAGGCTTTCGATATCGGACATGGTCCAGACCCCCTCGGACAGCCCGGCCAGGTAGGCAGCACCAAGGGCCGTGGTCTCTTGGTTCCTCGGCCGCGAGACGACGACACCCAGTTGGTCGGCTTGCATTTGGAGAAGGAGCGCCATGACCGAGGCTCCACCGTCGACCCGGAGGGCCAGAACCTGCCGCTGCGCGGCGGCGGACATGGCCTCGACCACATCGCGGGTCTGGAACACCATCGCCTCGATGACGGCCCGAGCCAGGTGAGGGCGCCCGGTGCCGCGGGTGATGCCGATGATCGTGCCCCGAGCATGAGGGTCCCACCACGGGCTGCCGAGTCCGGCGAAGGCGGGGACCATGACCACCCCGTCGGTGGTCTCGCACTGGTTGGCCAACGCTTCGAGCTGATCGGCGGATTCGATGATGCCGAGCCCGTCACGGAGCCATTGCACCGCCGCTCCGGTCACGAAGATCGAGCCCTCGAGGGCGTAGTGGGTGAGAGTGCCCCCACCCGGCTGGTCGAGGGTCCAGGCCACGGTGGTGAGCAGCCCGTCGACGGGCGGGGGACAGGCCTCGCCCACGTTCATCAGCACGAACGAGCCCGTGCCGTAGGTGTTCTTGGTCATGCCGGGGGAGAGGCAGGCTTGGCCGAACAGCGCCGCCTGTTGATCGCCGGCGATACCGCTGATCGGCACGCCGGGGCCCAACGCCGTTGTGTCGGCGGTGACCCCGAAGCGTCCGCTGCTCGGTCTCACCTCGCCGAGCGCTTCATGGGGGATTCCAAACAGATCGACCAGTTCGTCGGACCATGTCAATCTCTCGATGTCGAACAACATGGTGCGGCTGGCGTTGCTGGGGTCGGTCGCGTGGACGGCACCGTCGGTGAGCTTCCACAACAGCCAGGTGTCGATGGTGCCGACCGCGAGGTCAGAGTCGACCGCGACCCCGCCACGGCGGAGAAGCCATTGCAGCTTGGTGGCCGAGAAGTAGGGGTCGAGCACCAGCCCGGTGAGTTGTCGTATCCGGTCGAGGTGACCGTCGGTGACCAGAGCCTCACATTCTGCTGCCGTGCGCCGGTCCTGCCAGACGATGGCTCGGTGGCGTGGCTCGCCGGTGCGTCGGTCCCAGGCCACGACGGTCTCGCGCTGATCGGTGATGCCGATGGCCGCCACCGGTTGGTCGATCTGCGTGGCGACCTCCCCGACGGTGGCTACCACCGTCTGCCAGATTTCGTTGGCGTCATGTTCGACCCAACCGGGTTGGGGGAAGTGCTGGGTGAACTCGCGGTACGACCACGCCGCCGGTATGCCCTTCTCGTCGACGGCCATAGCGCGCACACCGGTGGTGCCGGCGTCTATCGAGATGACGATCGCCATGGGCGGGGAGCCTAATGGTTGTGTTCGCGCGGCACGGTTGGTTGCTCGGTAGGTTGTCGGGATGAGAATCGGTGTCCTGACCGCAGGGGGCGACTGCCCGGGCCTCAACGCTGTGATCCGGGCGGTCGTCCGCAAGGCCGAGCGCTTCTACGGCGACACGATCGTCGGATTCCACGACGGGTTCAGGGGTGTTATCGAAAACGACTGGACCGAGCTCGACGTCGAACGATGTCGAGGGATCCTGCCCCGGGGCGGCACCATCCTCGGCACATCCCGAATCGAGCCCTACTCGGTGCACGACGGTGTCGAGCGGGTCCGCCTCACCATGTCGGAGCTGGGGGTCGATGCGCTCGTGGCGGTCGGTGGCGACGGGTCGTTGGGTGCTGCCCGCGACCTCCACGACGACGGCATCCCCATTGTGGGGGTACCCAAGACCATCGACAACGACATCGCCGCCACCGAGATGACCTTCGGATTCGACACCGCCGTTCAGATCGCCACCGACGCCATCGACCGCCTGCACACCACCGCGGAGTCCCACGACCGGGTGATGGTGGTCGAGGTCATGGGCCGCCACGCCGGCCACATCGCCATCCGCTCCGGCCTGGCCGGCGGCGCGTCGCTGACGCTCATCCCCG
>CAZEFG010000021.1:0-17525 GCA_964511355.1 uncultured Iamiaceae bacterium | reverse complement strand
CGGCCTTCGCCAGCTTCGGCTTCCCCGAGAGCCACTCGGTGTCGTTTGCCTACCTGGTCTATGCCAGCGCCTGGTTCAAGCGGTACTACCCCGCCGCGTTCTGCGCCGCGCTGTTGGGGGCCCAACCCATGGGGTTCTACTCCCCCCACTCGCTGGTGCAGGACGCTCGGCGCCACGGGGTCGAGGTGGCCACGCCGTGTGTCAACGCTTCCGGGGTGCAGGCCACCCTCGAGGGCCCCGCCGCTCCCGTCGCCGGGGTCGGTGCGCCTCCCTCCACTTGGGGCGAGGGTGGCCCCACCGTTCGGTTGGGGTTGGCCTCGGTGCGTGGCATCGGCTCCGAACTGGCCGAGCGGATCGTGGCCGGAGCCCCGTATCGATCACCTGAGGATCTGGCCCGTCGAGTCCACCCGCCGAGCAGGGTGCTCGAAGCGTTGGCCACCGCCGGGGCCTTCGAGTGCTTCGGACTCGATCGCCGGCGAGCGTTGTGGACCGCAGGGGCGGTGGCCTCAGCCGCTGACGATCGTCTCGAAGGCATGCTCACCGGGGTCGACGCCCCCACCCTGCCCGGCCTCGCCGACCACGAGCTGGCCATGGCCGACCTGTGGGCCACCGGGATCACCCCCGATGGTCACCCCACCCGGTTCTGTCGGGCCCAACTCACCGAGGCTGGCGTGGTCACCGCGGCCGCCCTGGCCCAGGTCGATGACCGAGCCAAGGTGGTGGTCGGCGGGGTGGTCACCCATCGTCAGCGGCCGGCCACCGCCGCCGGTACCACCTTCGTCAACCTCGAGGACGAAACCGGGCTGATCAACGTCATCGTCTCGATGGGGTGCTGGCGGCGTCACTTGTCGGTGGTGCGCAACGCCCCTGCGTTGTTGGTGAAGGGTCGGGTCGAGCGAGGCGACGGGGGAGTGGTCAACGTCGTCGCTGAACGAATCGATTCTCTCGACCTGGCGGTTCGTCCGGGTCCTTCCCGCGACTTTCGTTGACCGGGTGCCCTCATCTCGTCGGTGGAGGTGCCGAAGAACGGAGGGTCAACCGATGACGAGAAGGGGCCGTGGCCGCAGATCTCCCCACTGATCGCTACCGGGACTACGGAACTGACTTCTTGAGACGGGTCATCGACTCGACTCACGACTCGATCATCGCGCACCGTGCCATTCGCAACGCCGACGGCGAGATCATCGATTTCGAGATGACGCTGCTCAACCGGCGCATCCAACAGGAGTTGGGACCCAACGGTGAGGTCTGGGTTGGTCGACGGCTGCGCCAGGACCTACCGGGCACCCTCGAAGACGGCCGCTACCAGCTTCTGGTCGACGCCGTCACCACTGGCGAGCCTCACACGATCGAGACGGTCAGCACCTTTCGCGACGGTTCAGTGCATCGCCTTCTTCTGTCGGCAGTGGCCGACGGCGACGACGTGGTGGTGTCGATGCGCGAGATCACCCAGGAGTACGACGCGCTCGCCGCGCTGGCCGAAAGCGAGCAGCGCTACCGCGACATGGTGGAGCACCAAGCGGAGCTGGTGTGTCGGTTCCTCCCGGACACCACCATCTTGTTCGTCAACGAGGCGTACGCCCGATACCACGGCACGACCGTCGACGAATTGATCGGCACCAAGATGATCGACCTGGTCGCCGACAAACGCCGCGCCGAGGCGCTGGCGCTGGTCGCATCTTTGGGTCCCGACCGCACCATGGTGACCGACGAGGGTTACCTCCTAGACGAAGACGGTTCGCGCCGATGGCAGCAGTGGACCACCTCGGCGGTGGCGATCGAGAACGGTCGAGTCGCCGAGGTCCAGGCGGTGGGCATCGACATCACGGCTCGCAAACAGGCCGAGGAATCAGAACGCGAACGGGCTCAGGTCCTGGCCTTGGTCGCCAAGGTCAACCAGCGCTTCATCGACATCCCATCCGACGAGGTCGACTCGGGGATCAAGGCGGCACTGGCCGATCTCGGCGAGGCGCTCCGGGTCGATCGGGCCTCGGTGGTGCTCTATCGCCCCGACCGCGTCCACCTGGTGATGACCCACGAATGGTGTGCCCCCGGCGTGGCGTCGGTCAAAGCCCATGTCAAAGACGTCCCCCACGACTCGCTGCCCCAGCTTCAGAAGCGGTTGATGGCGGGCGAGTCTGTGCACATCGAGTCGCTGGAGGACCTGGGTCCTGGGTGGGAGGGCGAGAAGTCGATCTACCGAGGATCTGGCGTCCGATCGACCCTGATAATGCCCATCATGGATTCGGCGGGCCTGGTGGGCTCGGTGGGTTTCGATGTCACCCGAGCCGAACGCCGGTTCTCGGCCCAGGAGGTTGCCCTGCTCGGCTCCGCGGCGGCGTCGTTCGGACAGGTGTTGGCCCGCCGCGAGGCCGAATCAGATCTTCGACGATCCGAGCGTCGGTTCCGGGCGCTGGTCGAAGGGGTCCCCGATCTGTTGGTTCGAGTCGGCTCCGACGGAAACATCCTCGATTGGAGACCATCGGCCTCAGGCATCGACCAACGCAGCGCCGGGAACGTGATCGGAAGGCCACTGGCCGAGGTGTTCCCCGAGCTGTTGGCGCCAATGAGTCGAGCCATGAGGCGGCCGGTGGACGAACCTCCACAGGTCGACGCCTTCGACGTCGACTGGGGTGGCGAGAGCGTGGCGTCGTTCGAAGCTCGCGTCACGATCGCGGGCAGCGAGGCCATCGTGGTGGTGCGCGACGTTACCGAACAGCAGCGCCTCCAGATGTCGTTGCTGCACCAGGCCACCCACGATGCCCTTACCGGCCTGGCCAACCGTCGACTGTTCAGCGAGCACCTCGCCGAGGCGTTGGAGCACGGTCACGCCGGTGGCGCGTTCCTGGCGGTGCTGTTCATCGACCTCGATCAGTTCAAGGTGCTCAACGACAGTCAAGGCCACGACGTGGGCGACGCCGTGCTGCGGGCAGAGGCGCGCCGCCTGGTGCGCTCGGTGCGGCCCGGCGATGTGGTGGCCCGGCTCGGGGGCGACGAGTTCGCCGTGCTATCGCATCGGATCTCATCCACCGAGGAAGCGGTGGCGTTGGCCGAGCGGGTGGTCTCGGCAACAACCCACCCGATCGAGCTCGACGGGGACTCCATCGTGATCACCGCCAGCGTGGGAGTGGTGGTCGCCACCGCCGAGAGCACCACCGCTTCGGTGCTGCGTGACGCCGATGCCGCCATGTACCAGGCCAAGGCCAAGGGCCGGCGTAGGGTCGAACTGTTCACCGACGCGATCCGCCAAGCGGCACTGGTACGTCACCAGGTCGAGCTCGACCTGCGCCGGGCCCTCGAAGCCGACCAGCTCGAGCTCTACTACCAGCCGTTGTGGTCGCTCGCGACCGCGCGGTGGGTGGGAGTCGAAGCCCTGGTCCGCTGGAACCACCCCGATCGTGGTTTGCTGTTACCCGGAGACTTCCTGCCGGTGGCCGACGACGCCGGCCTGATGCCCATGCTCGGCGCGTGGGTGGTCGACCGGGCCTGCTCGGATCTCTCGCGGTGGCGCAAGGGACCGGTCGACGATCTGAGGGTGTGGGTGAACCTGTCCGGCGACCAGCTCATGTCGCCTCGGCTCGACCATGACCTTCAGGTGAGCATGGATCGTCACGGGGTGGATCCGACCGCCCTGGGCGTCGAGGTCACCGAGACAGCGGTGGTGAGCGATGTCGACCAGGCTCGGGCCACCCTCACCTCCCTGCGAAAGATGGGGGTATCGGTCGCCCTCGACGATTTCGGTACCGGCCTGTCGTCGCTCACCCACCTCGACACCTTGCCCCTCGATGTCGTGAAACTCGACGGCACCTTCGTGTCTGGAGCCGACCAGCAGGGTCGACAACGCGACCTCATCGACGGCATCGTCGCGCTGGTGCGAAGACTTGGGCTCGAAGTGCTCGCCGAGCGGGTCGAGAGTGCCGAAGAGGTTGAGGCTCTACGCCAACTCGGTGTTGACTCGTTGCAGGGCTTTCATCTCGGACGGCCGATGCCGGTCGATGTTCTCGCCAACTTCCTGACGCAATCGCACCACCGGTCTGAGAGCTGAAGCCCCCAGGCTCAGCGCAGGACCTGGGCCAGGCGGCCGAGTGCTTCAGCGATGGCGACGTGGGCTTCGGGCTGCCCATGGGCGGCGGCCCGGTCGTTGACCTGCTCGGCCAGCAGACGCAGCGTGGTGGCGACGGACTCGCATTCGCTGCGCGTCACCGAGTCTCGATCCGATCGAAGCTGGGGGACGAGCTGTTCGGTCTGGAGGTTGAGGGCGGTGGCGCCTTCGACGGGGTCGAGGCGCCCTTCCAGGACGGCCTTGGCGGTTTCGGTGGCGAAGCGGATCCGGTCGGCGGGATGCATCAGGAGATCGTCACACTCTTAGGGTGCCGCCGTCGACCGAGCGGGGACGCATCGAGAGCTCATCGGCTTTGGCCGGGCGAGCGAACAGGAACCCTTGGCCCTGATCACAGCCCATGGCTTGCAGAAGCACGAGCTGTTGTTGGGTCTCGACACCCTCGGCCACCACGATGAGATCAAGCGAGTGAGCGAGGTCGATGATGCCTCGCGTGATGGCCCGGTCCTGGGGATCGTGGGCGATGGCGGAGACGAAACTGCGATCGATCTTGAGCACGTCGATCGGTAGGCGGGTCAGATAGGCGAGCGACGAGTAGCCGGTACCGAAGTCGTCGACGGCGATACGGATACCGAGTTGTTTGAGCGCCCGGATGGCCGCCAGCGCCTGTTCGAGGTCGATCATCAACGCGCTTTCGGTGATCTCCAGGCACAGCTTCGAGGGATCGATCCCGAGTTGGCCCACCACCAGGGCCACCTCGTCCGCGAGTCCCGGTTGGCTCAGTTGTCGGACCGACAGGTTCACCGCCACGCTGAGCCTGGCTGTTTCGGGCAGCCTTGACCATCGGGCCAACTGGCCGCAGGCCTCCTCGAGAACCCATCGTCCCACCCGGTCGATCAGATCGGTCTGTTCGGCAATGGGGATGAACTCAGTGGGCCGGATCAGCCCGCGAACCGGATGCTTCCAACGAACCAGCGCTTCCACGCCGGTGGTGTGACCCGTGGCCAGGTCGACTGTGGGCTGGTAGTGGACCCTCAGCTCTCCCGCGGGGACCGCCTGCCGGAGTTCGCTTTCGGTTTCGAGCCGGTTCACTGCCCGCGCCCGGTGGGTCTCTTCGAACAGGGCCCACCCACCACGCCCGGAGTCCTTGGCTTGATAGAGCGCGATGTCGGCATCTCGCAGCAGCGATGCCGAGGTGCTGGTGGTACCCGCGGCCAGCGCCACGCCCATGCTGGCGCTCACGTGGATGCCGCGCCCGGAGATCTCGACGGGTGTGTCGAGGGCCTCGCTGACCCTGGTGGTTATCGAGTTGATCAGCTCGTCGGAGTCGAGGTCCTCACACAGCAAGGCGAACTCGTCGCCGCCCAAACGGGCCACCATGTCGCCGGGGCGGACGCAGTCGCGCAGCCGGTTGGCCACTTCGATCAAGAGCGCGTCGCCGAGCTCGTGCCCCAGCGAGTCGTTGATGACCTTGAAGTGGTCGAGGTCGACGACGAACACCCCGATGTTGGCGCTGTCGGCGCGCCGCTCGATGGTGCGGGCCAGGCGGTGGACGAACAGGGTGCGGTTCGGCAGACCGGTGAGGGCGTCGTGGAAGGCCCGGTGCAGTGTCTCCTCCTCGGCCCGTCGGCGATCGAGGGCGAGTCCCAGGGCGTTGGCGATCGAGTGGAGGAATACGGTGTCGTCGGGCCGGAAGATCCGTCGGGTGCGGGAGTGGACCGACAAGGCCCCGTAAGGCTGTCCGGGACCGGTGACCGGCACCGACAACAGACTGGCGGGGCCCCCGGTGTGCAAGTGGGGAGGTACCGAAAAGCGAGTATCGGTGGCGTAGTCGTCGACCACCACGGTCTTGCGTTCGGAGATGGCGATCGACTCAGGAACCTGATCGGCACGACGAAGCGTGATCAGCCCAGCCAGGTCGGTGGTGGGGCCGGCGGCCGCTTCGAGCAGCAGCAGGTCGTCCTCTTCGACGTGGCGATAGAGCTCGACTCCGTCGACCTTCATGGTGCGCTTCACGATGGTGATGGCCTCGACCGCCAGAAGCGCAGGATCGGCGCCTTCGAGGGCGCGACGGCCGAGCTGGGCGATGCCTTGTTGTTGTTCGAGGCTGGCTTCGAGTTCGGCGGTGGCTGTCGCCTGTTCGGAGTCGAGGGCGACGTTGGCCCGTTCGGCCTGGGAGAGAAGTTCGAGCAGCCGTTGACGTTCTGAGGCGACCTCAGCCAGCTCGCGGTCGATGCGTCGGCTGTGGCGCACGGCAGCCACAACCCCGACGACTCCGACCATCGCGGCGAATGCTGCCGCCACGAGCCGGGCCGGCCCGGCGACGAGGGTCGCGACCACGGCCGCGAGGGGAGCCAATACCAATGTGGTGAGAACCCAGGGATGGGCCGCCCGAGCTCTCGCCATGTCGGCCCTCTAGACCGGGACGCGCTCGATGTGGGCGCCCAGCCCGCGGAGCTTCTCGTCGATGCGCTCGTAGCCCCGGTCGATCTGGCTGATGTTCGCGATCGACGAACGGCCTTCGGCGCACAACGCCGCGATGAGCATCGCCATGCCCGCTCGAATGTCGGGCGACTGCAGCCGCGCCCCCCGCAGGGGCGAAGGTCCGGTCACCACCGCCCGATGAGGGTCGGCGACGATGATTCGGGCCCCCATCTCGATGAGACGGTCGGTGAAGTAGAGGCGGCTCTCGAACATCCACTGATGCAACAGGACCGTGCCCGACGCCTGGGTGGCGGTGACCAGCGCGATCGACATCAGGTCGGCCGGAAAGCCCGGCCACGGCGCCTCATGGATGCGGGGGATCTTGCCGCCGAAGTCTTCGAGGATGCGCAGTTCGGGCTGGTGGGGGACCACCAGCTCGTCGCCGTGGGCCTCGACCGTCACCCCTAGGACTCCGAACTTGGCGATGACCATGCGAAGGTCGTCGTGGCGGACCGGACCGATGCGGAGATCGCCGGCAGTGACCGCCCCGAGGCCGATGAACGAGCCGATCTCCATGAAGTCGGGCGGTACCTCCGCGGAGGTGCCTCGAAGCTCGTCGACGCCCTCGATGGTGAGGAGGTTCGAGCCGATGCCACCGATGGCGGCGCCCATGGCGGTGAGCATGTGACAAAGATCCTGGACGTGGGGCTCCGATGCCGCGTTGCGGATGATCGTGGTGCCCTTGGCCAAGGTGGCGGCCATGATGACGTTCTCGGTGGCCATGACCGACGCCTCATCGAGGAGGATGTCGGCGCCGGTAAGCCCACCCTGGCTATCGAGATGATGGTCGTGCCCAGATTCCGCCAGGGTCGCCCCGAGTGCATCGAAGGCGTGCCAGTGCGGATCGTTGCGGCGCCGACCGATGGTGTCGCCCCCCGGCGGAGGAATCGTGACCTCGCCGAAGCGAGCCAACATCGGTCCGGCCAACAGGAGCGAGGCGCGGATCTTGGCGCACAAGGTGGGGTCGAGGGCGGTCGGTGCCGCGTTGGCGGGGTCGATGGTGATCGAGTCATCGGCGTTGCGGGTGACCTCGCCTCCGAGTGAGGTGATGAGACGGAGCATGGTGCGGACATCGCCGATGTCGGGCACGTTGGTGAGAGTGGTGGGGGAGCTGCCGAGTAGCGACGCCGCGAGCATGGGGAGGGCGGCGTTCTTGTTGCCGGCCGGACGCACCGTTCCGTTTAGGGGCTGGCCCCCGATGATCTCGAAGCTCTCCATCGGCCCCGAGCCTACCGGGCGCCGACCGGGTGGGGATCAGCCCGCTGGTGGCTGAGGAGGCGCCGATATCGCCGCCCGCGCCTGCGAACCCTCGTCGTCGCCGGCCCGGAACAGTTCGCCGATGCCCGCCACCGCCCCTGCCACGCCGGTGGTGTCGGCGGGCAGGAAGATCTTGGTGGCCTTGCCGTCGGCGATGTGGGCCAACGCTTCGAGGTACTTGACGGCCAGCAGTTCGTTGGTGGGGTTGCCGTCGTGGATTGCTTGATACACCGACCGGATGGCGTCGGCTTCGCCTTGGGCCACGGTGAGCTGTCGGAACTTCTCGGCCTCGGCGATGGACCTGATCGCGTCGGCTTGGCCCTGGGCCTCGAGCACCTGGCTCTGTTGGATGCCTTCGGCCGAGAGAATCGCCGCCGCCTTTTCGCCTTCGGCCCGGGTGATGGCGGCGGTGCGCTCGCCCTCAGCCTGGGTCACCACGGCCCGACGGGTGCGCTCGGCCCGCATCTGCTCGTGCATGGCGTTCATGACATCCGGTGGCGGGTCGATGCGCTGGATCTCGACGCGGGCGACCCTCACGCCCCAGTTGTCGGTGGCGTCGTCGAGGATCTGGCGCAGGTTGACGTTGACCTTGTCGCGGGAGGTGAGAGCCTCGTCGAGGGTCATGTCGCCGATGACGTTGCGAAGGTTGGTCTGGGCGAGCTTGGTGACGGCCATGAGGAAGTTGCCCACCCGGTAGAGCAGCCTTTGGGGGTCGGTCGGCTCGTAGTAGATGACGGCGTCGACGGTGACCGAGACGTTGTCGGAGGTGATGACCTCCTGGGGCGGCACGTCGACCACCTGCTCGCGCATGTCGACCAGCTTCATCGTCTGGAACACCGGGACGATGACCCGCAGGCCCTGTTCGACCGTTCCCTTGTATCGGCCTAGATGTTCGACCACCCCGCGCTGGTAGGGGCGGACGATTCGTACCCCCGACACCACATAGACGATGGCCAACAAACCGAAGATGGCGAGGATGAGGGCTGGGTTCGGCACCGGGTGCTCCTTGCTAGCAGGCGAGCTGTCAGGTGGGGATCAGGGCTGTCAGGTCAGGGTTCGGGCGGTAGGTCGAGGCCGGGATCGACGGGTTCAGGGGGATCGAGGCCGGCGCTCAGTTCGGCGGGCACGACCACCACGCGGGTGCCTCGCACCTCGACCACCCGCACGAGCGTGCCGGCGCCGAGTTCGGTGCCGTCGAGGGTCTCGGCTCGCCAATCCTGGCGATCGACCTGGACGAGGCCCAAGCCGTGATGGGGGATGGTCTCGAGGACGCGGGCTTGGGCGCCGATGAGGTAGTTGGCGCCGATGCCCTCTGAGGGCAGGGTGGCATCGATGCGGCGGGCAAGAGGTCGCAGGGCGGCAAAGCTTCCGAGCGACACCACCAGGAAGATCACCCATTGCAGGACCAGCGACCCGCCGAAGATTGCGGTGAGGAAGGCGGCGAGCCCGCCGACGGCGAAGGGGCCCAGGAAGAAAGTTCCCGCCGCCAGGATCTCGCCGATACCCAAGGCCACCGAGAAGACCAGCCAGATCCAGATCCAGATATCGGGGTCGTCCATGCAATCCTCGAGGTCGCCGTTGGCCCACGGGCCATTGGGTCGACTCTACCCGGCACGCTGGTGTGATGCCGTTGGTAGCGTGCGGGCCATGACTCGTCCTGTGATCCTCACGGTCCACGCTCACCCCGACGACGAAGCTTCCAAGGGGGCTCCCACCATCGCCAAGTACCACGCCGCCGGGGCGCGCACCGTTCTGGTGTGCTGCACCGGGGGGGAAGAGGGCAGCATCCTCAACCCGGCGATGGACCTGCCCGAGGTACGCGCCGACATCGCTGCGGTCCGGCAGCGTGAGCTCGATCTGGCCGCGGAGGTCATCGGTTACGACGTGGTCGAGCGCCTGGGCTACCGGGATTCGGGTATGCCCGACTCTCCTTCAAACGACCACCCCGACTGCTTCTGGCAGGCCGACCTCGACGAGGCCATAGGCAAGCTGGTGGCGGTGATTCGACGCGAGCGACCCCACGTGATCGTCACCTACTCCGATGACCAACAGGGTTACCTGCACCCCGACCATCTGAGGGTGCACGACATCACCGTGCCCGCCTTCGATCGGGCGGCCGACCCCGACTGGTATCCCGAGACGGGCGACGTGTGGCAGCCACTGAAGCTCTATTACACGACCTGGTCCCGTGCCCGCATGGTCGCCATGCACGAGAAGTTCCTCGAGCTCGGAATGGAATCCCCCTTCGGGGAGCGCTTCACCGATCGGCCCGACACCGACCATCGGATCACCACCCAGGTGCCGATCGACGGGTTCCAGCACGCCCGTACCGAAGGCTTGTTGGCCCACGCCACCCAGGTCGACCCCACCTCACCGTTCTGGTTCGGGCTGCCCACCGAGGTTGCGAACACCGTTCACCCTTATGACGACTACATCCGGGCACAGTCGAGGGTGCCGGCCGAGACCCCTGAGTCCGACCTGTTCGCCGGGATCGAAGGTCTCAAGTGGGAGGACCTGGTGTGACCGAAGCATTCACCACGCAGTGGGCCGAAGCGTTGACCGAGCGACTGGGCGGCATGGGGGCTGGGCCGGGGGGATCGGGGATCGTCGAATGGGTGATCAGCGGCGGTGACCCCGACCGGGTGTGGGCGCGGTGGGCCGTTGAAGACGGCCGAGTTGGCTCGGTTGCGATCAGCGATTCCACGGTAAAAGAGGCCGAGGTCTCGGTGCCGCTCACCCGGGCCCAGGCCGAGGCCGTTCTGGCCGGCGATGTCGACCCCGCGCAGGCGTTCATGCGGGGAGATCTCAAGCCCGAGGGCAGCTCGCGCGCCTGGTTCGCGCTGCTGTCCGCTCTCGCACGCGCCGACCACCGCCAGGCTCTCGCGGCCTAGGGGTTTCGGTTGGGCGGGTAGCGCCCTGACCGTGGGGGTCTAGGGCTGTCGTTGGGCGTCGCGGAGGTCTCGGTAGCTGATCAGCTCGGCGCCAGCCTGTTCGATGGCCCGTTGGAGATCGCGGTCGTGGGTGACCAGGTGCAGGTCGTCGACCCGGCTGGCCCAGTCGGAAGCGATGGCCCGCAGCTCGGGGCTGTCGACGGCGGGGTGCACATAGACCTCGGTGACCCCGGCGGGGAGGTTGCCGACGATGTCGGTGATCGCCCTGCGGCTGCCGACGCCGCCGGCACCGACCACCTCGAGGTGATCGGGGAAGAGGATCCCCTCGTCGGCCGCTAGGCGACGCAGCGGAAAACCTGCGGTTCGTTTGGTGTCGCCGCTCGGTAGCCGGATGGGCAGGGCGAACTCGATGGCCAAGTCGAGATAGATGTCGAAGAATTCGGGCCGCATGTGCAGGGCACCAAGGTGCGAGTCGAGGTGGCTGACATCGAACCCCCAGACGATGGCCCGCTCTATCTGGGTGCGGCACTCGCGGCGAACCTCGTCGAGATCGGCGTGGTCCCACAATTCGTTCGGGGTGCGAGGAAAGCCGCCGTCGCCGTCGACGAGCGATGGGGCATGGGTGATGGGACCCCACCGGAAGGTCTCGAACTCGGCGTTGAGGGTGAGCTGGACCCCGATGTCTTCGCCCCGGTAGCAGGCGGATGCGTGGCGGGACCACGCGGGTGGCACCATGAGCGAAGCGGCGGTTACCACGCCTTCGTTCAGAGCCTGGTAGACGCCGAGATTGGCGGCGTGGCACGAACCAAGGTCGTGGGCGGTGACGATCAAGAGCTTGGCGTCGGCGGGTCGGCCGAGGCGTTCGGCAAGCGTGCTCACGAGATCGACGCTATCGGCTGAGGACCGGGTCGATGGGCACGCCGGGACCCCCGCAGCTACCCCACAGCCCCACCCCAGAGGCGCGGGCATGGGATTCGGCTTGGGAAATGTCCCGGCGATGTGCGCCGTTGGGGGCGACGTGCAGAGCTACGGCGTATCCCTCCTGCACCATCGCCAGGTTGAGCAAGTAGTCGTCGGTGGGGTGGTACAGGTACAGCAGGAGGCGGTCGTAATGGTCCCGCGCCTCGGTGTCACGCTCGATCCGAACCACCGACCCCACCGGAGCCAGCTCCTTGAGGCGCGCCGTGGCTTCGGCACCGAAGCACTCGACGGGTCGGGTGGGATGGTTCGTTTCGGGGGTGTCGATGCCGAGCAGCCGGGTGGTCTCGCGCTGACCGCCGATGTCGAGCACCACGGTGTCGCCGTCGATGATGTGAACCACCCGGGCGGTGCCTGCCGGGGAGGCATCGCCACTGGAGGTGAGGGGACAACCGCCGAGCGCGACGACCATGACCGCAACTGCTGCCCACCGGATCATGGTTCGCCGCCTCGGTTGGCCGCTGATCTTCGAATCAGACGCGCTGGATGATGGTGCCGGTGCCGAGACCTCCACCGCAGCACATGGTGATGAGGGCGTGCTCCTTGTCGGCGCGTTCGAGTTCGTGCAGGGCCTTGGTCATGAGAACTGCGCCGGTGCCACCGAGGGGGTGCCCCATGGCGATGGCGCCCCCGTTGGGGTTGACGGTGTCCATGTCGGGGTTGAGCTCGCGGGACCAGGCCAATACGACCGAGGCGAAGGCCTCGTTGATCTCGGTGATGTCGATGTCTGACATCGACAGGCCGGTGCGGGAGAGCAGGTGACGGGTGGCGTCGATGGGACCGGTGAGCATGAGCACCGGGTCGACGCCGACGTTGCAGGTGTCGACGATGCGGGCCCGTGGCCTGAACCCTAGCTCGTCGGCCTTTTGGCGGGTCATCAGGAGCACCGCGGCGGCACCATCGGAGATCTGTGACGACGAGCCCGCGGTGTGGACGCCGTCTTCGCGGGCTACCGGCTTGAGACCCGCCAGGGCTTCAAGGGTGGTTTCGCGCAAGCCTTCGTCGCGCTCGACTCGGTGGGTGGTGCCGGTGGGCTTGCCCTCGTCGTCGAGGTCGGGGGCGTCGATCGGCGCGATCTGGGTCTCGAACCGGCCCTCGGCCCATGCCTGGGCGGCGAGCTGCTGGGAACGAAGCCCGAAAGCGTCGGCGTCGTCGCGGGTGACTCCCCATTTGTCGGCGATGCGTTCGGCCCCTTCGAACTGCGAGGTCATCTCGTACTGCTGGAAATAGCTGTTGGGGGTGGGGCGCCCGAAGTCGGTGCGCATCGGGGCCCCGATGGGGATGCGGCTCATGGACTCGACCCCGCAGGCGACAGCGACATCGACCACCCCGCCCGCCACCATGGCGGTGGCCAGGTTGGTGGCTTGCTGGGACGAACCGCACTGGGTGTCGACGGTGGTGGCGGCGACCGTCAACGGCAGACCGGCGCTCAGCCAAGCGGTGCGGGTCACGTTGAAGGTCTGCTCGCCCACCTGGCTGACACATCCGCCCACTACCTGGCCCACCTGGGCAGGGTCGATGCCACTGCGGGCGATGAGTTCGGTTTGGACAGCAGCCAGCAGATCGGCGGGATGCATGGTGGAGAGACCGCCGTTGCGTCGCCCGATGGGCGAGCGCACGGCTTCGACGATGACGACTTCGTTCATGGCGGGGAGCCTACCGGTGACCGATTGATCTAGGCCGCGTGCGGATGGCCGCTACCGGGCGCCGAGTCGGTGTCGTGGGTACCGTTTCCGGCGCTGGCCGGACCGGCGTGGACGTTCTGGCGGGACCGCGCGGCACGTAGGGCATCGCGGGCGGCTGCGATGCCGGCGCGTCCTACTTGGCGGGTGTGGTCGTCGAGCCGCCAGTCGCGGGACGGCTCGTCGGCGATGAGGACCAGCTGTCGGGTTTCCATGAAGACATCATCCCCAGGGGGTGTGACACTCTGGATGCGGTGCCAACCACGTCTTTCCAACCAGGGGGTATCAGGTGCAGCGCTATGGCATGACCGTTCCGTTCGGGGGAGTCCCGCTCAACGCCCAACGCGAGTGGGTCGAGGAGCTGGTCGACCTTGGGTACACCGACGCATGGTCGGCCGAGGCCGATGGTGGCGACGGCTTCACCCCGCTGGCGCTGATCTCGGTATGGGCACCCTCGCTGCGACTCGGCACCGCCATCATCCCTGCCTACACCCGCGGCCCTGCTCTCATGGCCCAGACGGTCGGGGCCATGGCCCAGGCCGCTCCTGGCCGGTTCGCCCTCGGAATCGGATCGTCGTCCAACGTCATCGTCGAGGGCTGGAACGGCATTCCCTTCGAAGAGCCATACCAGCAGGTTCAGGCCATGGTCAGGTTCCTCAAGGATTCTCTGGGGGGCGAAAAGGTCACCGGCGACTACGGCAGGTTCTCGGTGCGTAGCTTCCGGCTCGGTATGAGGCCCCCCGAGCCGGTGCCGATCCTGGTCGCCGCGCTGCGTCCGGGGATGCTGCGGCTGGCGGGTCGAGAAGCCGACGGAGCGATCCTCAACTGGTTGTCGGCCGACGACGTCAGCACCGTGGTCCCGTACGTGGCCGACGGAGCCGCCAAGGCAGGAGCCGACCCCGAGACCAAAGAGATAGCGGCTCGCCTGTTCGTGATTCCGAACCCCGACGCTTCGGTGGCTCGGGCCGCCGCCCGTCGGATCATCGCGGCCTACCTGAACGTCCCCGTCTACGCCGCGTTCCACGAGTGGCTGGGTCGCGGCGACGATCTCAAGGGCATGTGGGACCTGTGGAAGGCAGGCGACCGTGCGGCCGCGCTCGACGCCATCCCCGACCACGTCATTGACGACTTGGTCATCCACGGTGCACCGGAGGCATGTCGCGAACACATCGGCCGGTACATCGCCAACGGGATCACCACGCCGGCGTTGGCGGTTCTGCCTTTCGGTGTCGACATGCGTGAGTCGATCCGGGCCCTTGCGCCGGCCGCCGGTGCCTGAGCTGGCCGGACTGGTCGCCCTCTAAGCTCACCGCCAGCGGAGTCCGACTCCGGTGGAACAGGGAGAAACCCATGGGACTGCTCGACAAGTTGAAGGGCACCAAGTCCAAGGCCGCGAAGCTTGCCGCCGAGAACGAAGACAAGATCGACGACGGCATCGACAAGGCCGCCGACTTCATCGACGACCGCACCGGCGGCAAGCACACCGACAAGATCGATTCGGCGGCCGAAACGGCAAAGGGCGCGGTCGACAAGCTCTCCGAGAGCTGACTGACCAACCGGGGGATCAGGCGCTACCGGTCCGATCCCCCGGGGTTCCGGTCAGGAGTCGATGTCGGTGGCCTTCCAGGAGTTCCAGTAGGTGATCTCCTCGGCGGGGCGGCGCTTGGCGGGCTTGAAGTCGTCACCGGTGTAATACCCGATGGGGATGAGTCCGGCCTGGCTCACCGTGTCGGGAATGCCGAGCAGCTCGGCGGCTTCGCTCTCTTTGAACAGGTGGATGGTGGTGAGCGCGGTGCCGAGGCCGCGACTGCGGGCAGCGAGCATGAAGCTCCACGTCGCCGGCAGGACCGAACCCCAGAAACCAGGGCCGTCTCCACGGTCGAGAAGACACGGGACGAGCATTGCCGGCACCTCATGGAGCCGGTCGGCGAGGTAGTCGGCCGAGTCCGAAACGCGGGTCTCCGGGTCGAGGCCCTGGTCGGCCCGGGTCGCCTTCGAGGCCTCCAGGTAGGGCTTCCATCCAACCCGGTACATGTCGGCCAGAGCCGCCTTCTTGTCGGGGTCATCGACGACCAACCACCGCCAGCGCTGGGTATTGCCTCCGGTGGGCGCCTGGAGTGCGATCTCGAGGCACTCAAGGATCAGTGACCGCGGGACAGGACGGTCGAAATCCAACCGCTTGCGCACCGCCCTGGTGGTGGTGAGTAGGTGATCGGTCTGGGTGAGGTCGAAATCAAAGGCCACTGGTCCCCCTGGTTGTTTGGTTGCGGTCGATCGACCCTAATGGGGGACCGACCCACCTGTCTGCGCTCGACGTAACAGGTTTCGGATCTCGCGTAGGCCGACGCCCACGTGTTCGATCCCGACTTCGTGCGCGGCGCGAATCTCGACCAGTACCTCGAAGGTCCGCTCGATGGCATCGTGATTGGCGGCGACCCACCGGGCCACCCGCTGCTCGGCGCTCGGTGATGCCGAGTGGGGGTCGGTGAGGATGAGTCGGACCAGTTCGGCCTGGGTGACAAAGAGGTCGTCGCGCAGCGCGGTGCGCGCCAACGACGACCACATCTCGCTTCGGGGCAGCGCGTCGATCTGACGACGCAGCCAGTTGAGACCGAGTTCGTCGTCGACGAGCAGATAGACCCTTGCCGCCACGTCCAGGGGGCAATCGACGGCCCGAGCGGCGCTGACGATGTCGGGAATCGTCGAGGCCAGGGAGTTGAGCGAGACGGCGGTGGCCAGGTCCTCGGGTACCCCGGCCTGGGTCAACCGCCGGCGAGCTTCGGTGTGGGTGGCGGTCGCCGCGTCGGACAGGATCGACGGCATCAGCGCCACGACTTCGCCAATGGCGGGACCCAGTTCGTCGACGGTCTCGTCGATCGACAGAGGCTGGGGTCGATGGTGGATGAGCCAGCGGGTGGCCCGCTCGCCCAGGCCCTTGGTGCTGAGGAACAGGTCGAGTCCGGTGCGGGGCTCGACGTGGGCCTCCACTGCCTCGATCTGCTCCCAACGAGCGTCGAGATCGAACATGCGCCAGGCGGCCACATGGGCGCGGGTGACCTCATCGACGGTGGCGGAGGTCTCCTCTCCGAGCCGTAAGGCCATGGTCATACCGCCTTTGTCGACCAGTCGGTTGGCCAAGAGGGTGGCCAGCAGTTCGCGCCGCAGAGGATGGTGGGCCAAGGCGTTGGGGAAACGCTCGGTGACCGCGGGAGGGAGGTAGCCGTCGAGCTCGCCCGCTAGGTCGGGGTCGTCGGGGAGATCGGACGCGATGAGCATCTCGGTGACCACGTTCTTGGTGTAGGCCATGAGGACGGCCAGCTCTGGCTGGGTGAGGCCGAGTCCGTCGCGCTCCCGGGCGGCTATCTCGTCGGGGGAGGGCAAGGCTTCGAGGGTCCGGTCGAGACCACCATGGCGCTCCAACCAGGTCATGAGCCGCGCATGGACCTGGGTCATCCCGGAGGCGTCGATGCGGGCGGCCGCGAGAGCGGTGGCTTGGGCCGCGTTGTCGGCGAGGACCAGGTTGGCGATGTCGTCGGTTACCTCGGCGAGCAGCACGTTGCGTTCGGCCAGGGTCAGGTGACGAGCCTTGACCTTTTGGTTGAGCAGGATCTTGAGGTTGACCTCTCGGTCTGACGAGTTCACCCCGCCGGAGTTGTCGATGGCGTCGCTGTTGATCCGAACCCCGCCGAGAGCGGCCTCGACACGGCCCCGTTGGGTGAAGCCGAGGTTCCCGCCTTCACCGACGACCTGACAGCGAAGGTCGTCGGCGTCGATGCGTACGGCGTCGTTGGTACGGTCGCCCACCGAATCGTGGCTCTCGGCACTGGCCTTGACGTAGGTGCCGATGCCGCCGTTCCACAGCAGGTCGACCGGCGCCGCCAAGATGGCCGAGATCACCTCGTTGGGGGAGTAGCGCCCGGGGGCGACACCGAGCGCTTCGGCGGCCTTGTCGTCCAGGGTCACCGTCTTCGTCGTACGGGCTACGACCAGACCACCGGGTGACAGGAGCGACCGGTCGTAGTCGGCCCAGGTCGAACGGGGCAGCTCGAACAAACGGCGGCGCTCGGCGAAGCCGGCCGCGGGGTCGGGGTCGGGGTCGATGAAGATGTGGCGGTGGTCGAACGCCGCCACCAACCGCAGATGTCGTGACCGCAGCATGCCGTTGCCGAACAC